>JBDLIV010000013.1:0-16945 GCA_039714675.1 Thermodesulfobacteriota bacterium | reverse complement strand
TCTTGTGATGTCGGCTTCAGGTCGGATAAAGGCTTGCATTCCTATCCAGCTTAGAACCTGGTTATATTGCTCTGTAAAATAATCTAATGATACTTTGTTAACACGATTTGTGGTTAATTGATTATAAAACCGGGACAGCCATTTGATAATATGTTTTTGCTGGTTTTCATAAGATTGTGACAGAAACTTTTTTTGTGTAAATCCAAAGGTATCCATTCGTAATTTATATCAGCTAATGACTCCTGAATATACAAATTTTTACATTACAATCTTTAATTTTAATTTTTTTTTATCTACTGCTGATACCAATTTTACCTTGATTAAAAACTCTATGGAGCAGTTCTTACTTCTATATTTTGATCAGCAAGATGAGTTTTAACATCCTTAATTAAAACTTCTTTTCTGTGAAATATGCCTGCTGCCAACGCTGCTTCAGCCTCAGTCTCTTCAAAGACTTTGACAAAATGATCTTCACAGCCGGCACCACTTGAAGCAATCACCGGGATGGTGACAGCATTTTTCACAGCATTGATCAATTCAAGATCAAATCCTGAATTTGATCCATCTTTATCAATACAGTTTAAAAGGATTTCTCCTGCTCCAAGTTCCTGGCAGGCTTTTGCCAGGGCAACAGCATCCAGATCTCTTGCTGATCTGCCTCCCTGGACAGTACACTGGTACCAGCAATACTCTTCATTGTCAGGCCCTGGAAACTGAGTTTTAAATACATGGTGATTTTTTGCATCATCAGCAGATTTCACATAAACCTTTTTAGGATCAATGGAAATCACAACAGCCTGGTTTCCATAAACTCTGGCAATCTGCTCTATGGAGCTTGTACCTGTTTTTTCTCTTGATTTTAAATATTGTTCTGCAATATATACAGCATCACTGCCTATGGATATCTTATCAGCGCCGGATCTGAAATATTGGGATGCCACATCAAGGGCAGTATATGTTTTGCCGGTATTATCTGTATAATCCTTGATCCCGCCGCCAATGGTCAAGGGTATAAAAACATTTTTACTGGTTTTTTCAAGAACTTCTATCATGGGCAGATCTTTTAAAGGAAAATCCCTGAATCCTGTGATATTTAAAAAAGTAATCTCATCTGCACCCTCTTCATAATATCTTTTGGCAAGTTCCACAGGTTTACCAAGATTTCTGACTTCTCCCTCCTGTCTTACATCATATTGATCCCCTTTTGTCACCACAAGATCACCTTGATCATTGGAGCGGACATCAAGACAGGCAATTATTCTTTTTGAAAGCCCTTTTCCTTTAATATCAACGGCTTGGCTTGCTGTCATATCTTTTTTATAAATAAAATTTTCCAATAATTTAATTCCACTGTTCCCGCTTTTTTCCGGATGGAACTGAGTTCCTATGATATTGCCTTTTTGAACACTGCTTACAAATTCATAATCATAATTTGTAGTTGTTAAAACTATGGATTCTTCTTCAGGCACAATATGATAGGAGTGGACAAAATAAAATTTCGTATCCAGCTTAACATTTTCAAAAACAGGAGATTCCTGTTTTATATTAACCCCATTCCATCCAATATGAGGAACAGCAAGAGAGGTTTCAAACTGTTTTACCCTGCCCTTGAAAAAATTGAGACTTTCACTGCCTGATAACTCTTCCTCACTTCCTTCAAAAAGAGCCTGCATGCCAAGACAGATTCCAAAAAAAGGCTGGTCAGCTTTAAGATATTCCCGCAGAGGCAGAATATAGTCTCTCTCATTTAAAATTTTTATCATGCTCTCATAATTTCCCACACCTGGGAAAACGAGTTTTTCAGCATTAAGGATATCAGATGGTTTGGTCACCATTTTAATTTTTGCGCCAAACTTTTCAATGGCATTGACTACACTGCGGACATTTCCTGCCCCATAATCAAGGAGAGTAATCATATTTTATTAAATTCCTATTTAATCTTTTTTATTTTAAACAACCAGTAAGCTTGCATTATCAACACATGCAATATCACCTTGAAACTCATTTAACATTGTCTGTATCATGGATGTATCTATTTTTCGCATACCAATTTTTTTGCAGACCTTATCATCAAGATCGGTTTTTATAAAGATATTTATCCTGCCGGTTTTTTCCATCATGGACAAAGCAGTCCCTCCATTACCTTGGTAGTTGTCTTCAAGGACGCTGAATGCCTGGTCAAAATTTTGGAACTCAAAGTATTCAAGAAAAGTATCAGATCCTATGCCGTCCGGGCATTGGGCGGTAATGATCAAAGAGCCCTTATCTTTGACGAACATGGCTGCATTATTAATTGCCTTATGAGCCTGGATAAAATTAATATCTTTGGGGAACCCTCCGCATGATGCAATAACAAGGTCGTATTGATTTTTCTTCCTGGCTTTATAACAGGAATCAAGAGTATTGCATGCATTTAAAAAATCATTGTAGCTCTTTCCCACAACAAGCTGACACACCCTTGCCTTTGAATCAAGGATGCCATGAATTGAAATCCGCGGAATTTTAACAGTATCATCAATCTGCTTTAAATCATGGGCAAGAGGATTATTATCAAGATTTCCAGGCTTGCAGCCATGAGCAAGCTTTTTCATTTTTTTATCAAGAAAAAGCCCGTGATTTTGGTAAATATCAGGTTTATATCCTAAACCTGGAAAAAGCAATTTTCTGCCCCCGCCATATCCTGCAAAATAGTGGTGGGAGAGAGCGCCAAAAGTTATAATTAAATCGCTTTCAAGGATATCTTTTCGAACATGGATCTTTGTGCCCCTCTCTGTTCTGCCAAGATAGGTAAAAAGATTTTTATCACTGCTGTCATGATGAATAAATTCATAATTTTGATATATATCACCATAGGCTGACAAACATTCTGCATAACTTTGTTCTTTATGGGTGCCATAGGCAACAAAAAATTTAATTTGATGTTTTTGTATGTTTATCTTTTGAAGAATCTCCACCACCCAGGGCAGATAAGTTGTATAATCACAAAGCCTTGTTTTATCTGCAACTACAATGGATACAGCAAAAGATGCAGCATGGCAGCTGGACAACCTCTTTGGCATACATAAAGAAAAATCCTTTGTGAATTGTTCTCTGATCAGGCAAAATTCAGGTTCCTTAATAGTTAAATTTTCTGCTTTACCTAGTTTACTTGGCAGATCAACATGAAAACAAGCCTTTCCATATTTTAATTTATAAGTTTTACTCATTTATGGATATTAGCGTCTGCAGTTCAAGTTTAAGATCCTGAGGAACAAGACCTTTAAGATTCTGATATATAAATTTTAAAATTTCCCGAATAATCCGGGTTTTCGGCTTTGGTGAAAGCATCTGCACTTCAATGGTTTTAAGGTCAATAATGATCTCTTCCATTAAATCAAAGGGAAGAGCTTTGCTGTCAAGAGATGCTCTGATTGTATTAAGCAGTTCCTGAACCGCTTTTTGCCCCTGCTCATCAAGAACAGGGCTACTGCCAAGTATCAAAAAATTATCCTCCTTTTTGGGAATTATCTTGATACCAAGAGTTTTAAGTCCTTTCTGGGTTATACCCATCCCCCCGGAAAGAGTTTTCATCTCTGCCAGGCCTTCAATAAACAGATCCTGGGCAAATGCGGCTGCCTCATCTTTTTCAAGTCCAAGATCCGTCCCCATATCATACATGGATATATGTATTTCAAAATCACCCTCTGCCCTGTTATACAACTCCTGCAAAAATATCTGTCTCGAAGAATCTTCAGAACTCATAAGCTGTCCTTTCTTTAAAAATAGTATATATAACAAATATAACATATAAAACTGTTCTAAAAAAACTTATTCTGTTGGAAATCGGGATATTTTCTATAAGATATTTTATTTTACCTGTTCCACTGGAGGCTATGGCAAATATTCAGATATCCAGTTTGTTAACTTGACGCCTGCCTGCCATTGGCATAATAATATAAATCCAGATATAAATATTGTTTACAATCATAACTGCAAAACTTAAACAAGCGAAGAAAGAGGCTGCCATGAATTTTGACATTTTCCAAAATATGGATAAAAAAGAGCTTCAGGCCTATGTAAAGTTTCTCCTTTGGAACTACAGGGTCATGGATGCTTTCTGGTTTATCAAGATCGCTGAAAATTTTGATCAACCCACAGCAGAAAGAATCAACGAACAGGTCTGGGGCAAAGTTGCAGGGTTTGCAGCCAAAGATCTTAAGGAAAAATTTAATATTAAAGAGAAGGGATTAAAGGGTTTTGTAAAGGCGTTGAAACTTTTCCCATGGTGTATTCTTGTGGGTTATGATTTTCAAGAGAAAAAAGATCAGGTTATCATTACTGTTCCTTCATGTCCTGCTCAGGAAGCCCGTCTCAAACGTGGACAAAAAGAGTATGTCTGCAAACAAATGCACAAAAAAGAGTTTGAAGGTTTTGCAAAAATCATTGATGACCGCATTAAAGTTGAGTGTGAGTTTGCGCCTCCTGACCCGCATCCTGATGATATGTTCTGCAAGTGGAAATTTACCTTAAAAGATTAAGAAAGGTTTGAACATGGATCTATTTAGTATAGATAATGAAAAATGTGATAAAGATGGTTTTTGTGCCATTGAATGCCCTGCTCATATTATTAAAATGGATAGAGAAGGGCCAGTTCCCGTATCAGGTGCTGAAGCGATTTGTATCCAGTGTGGTCATTGTGTGGCAGTATGCCCTAAAGGGGCTTTCAGTCTAAAAACACTCTCTCCTGGTCAGTGTATGCCCATTGAACAAAATCTTAAGATTACAACTGATCAGGCAGAGCATTTTTTAAGATCCAGAAGATCTATCCGGGTTTACAAGGAAAAGGCCGTGCCAAAGGAGCTATTTAAAAAAGCTCTGGAGATTGCCTGCTGTGCACCAACAGGCAGTAACAAGCAACCTGTTCAATGGCTTGTTGTAAACAAAAAGGAAGATATTATAAAAATCGGTGCCCATGTGATCGACTGGATGCGATATGTTGCAAAAACTCATCCCCAAATTGCTCAGACCCTTAATATGGAAGCCTTGATTACCCAATGGGATAAAGGAGTAGACAGAATCTGCAGAAATGCTCCTCAGCTTGTATTTGCATACGCCTCTGATGAATTTGGAAGCGCTGCAGCCGATTGTCATACTGCAATGGCTTATCTGGAACTCGTGCTGCCTGGCTTTGGGCTTGGAAGCTGCTGGGCCGGGTATGTTAATTATGCTGCCAGCCAGTGGCCGGATCTTAAAAAAAAATTAAACCTGCCTGAAAACCATACCTGCCATGGTGCTCTGATGGTAGGCTATTCCAAAATAAAGTATTTCAGAGCACCGAAAAGAAATGCGCCTGTAATAAGGTATCACAAATAGATGCAGCCAGATGGTCTAACCGGACCACCTATGAAGCTGGCCTGGTTAATTGGTAGCCTGGCCCCAGGTCTTTATCAGGAACGGTTGCCGGTCTGACCAACATGGAAGTGATGATGGGCCCCATGCTGCTCCAACCTGCTGAGGCAAAGCTTCTTGATCACTATTGAACAGGCTAGATGATCAACGGAGTAAGGTTGTATTCTCTTGCTGCATATGAATATGAGTTTATACCAATGATGGAATGGGTTGTTTTATCTGTAGTAATCCTGTTGTTTACTAAAGAAGCCAACTGCCAGGGGATGGCATAAACATATCCACTAAAATTCTGTTATGTATTGTTTTGATATCCGTAAGAATTCATAGAATCATAACATGTATAATCAGTCTTTAGTTATATTTTCAAATTCCAAGCAATTTATTGATATTGTTCACATAGTCAATATTCAAACAAGGTTTTGACTGGTGATCAACACATGGGTCTTTTTTCTTTAACTCTTTAATGGACTCCAAAAATTCTATGTTGCCTGAAATAAAAAGGATTGGAATTGTTTTGTTTGTTTTTCGGATATGATTATATACATCCATTCCATTAATACCACCAGGAAGAACATAATCAAGACTTACACAATCATATTGGTTTCTATCAAACAAATCCATTGCAACCTGTCCATTTATTGCCATATCAACTTTGTGATTAGAGGGGTCTTGTGTTAATATTTTGTATTGTATATCAGAAAGGGATTGCTCATCTTCTACAAGAAGAATATATTTTTCAAAATAAGCTGTTTCTTGTTGGAGTTCTGTTTTTTCTTTTGTTGTTAATTCTTTTTTAATAATAGGTATCTTGATTGTAAACTTTGTGCCGTAACCTGATTTTGATTCAACAAAAACATTGCCCTTATGCAGTTCAATATATTTTTTTAAATTAGCCATTCCATAGCCGGTTCCTTTTATATCGCTTGCATATGACTGAGTCACATCCTGACTTCCTTTAAGTGTGAAAGATGGTTCGTAAATGTTCTTAAGATGTTTTTTGGGAATACCACACCCATTATCCTCAATTTCACAACATAGATTGTTATCAAATTTGTATGTTCGGATTATAATTTTCGGATGTTTGACCAGACTTAAGGCATGAATTGAATTTTGAATAAGATTTACAAGCCCATGTTCTATCATCCCTGGATCAGCAAGAAGCTCTGGCAATCCTGACTTTTCTTCCTTTATGATCTCAATTCCTTCCAGATCTTTTCTAAGAAGATTTATAATAAGATCAATTTTTTCACTAAACCTAAAAAATTCCTGCTTTGGTTCCTGATCCTTGGCAAAGGCTACAAGATTTTTTGTCAGGTTTTTACCACGCATAGTCTGATTAAAAATCAATTCAAATGTCTTAATTATTTCCTCTTCTTTGCTGTCAAGAATACCAAGCTGGGCATTGCCCATAATAACTGCTAAAATATTATTAAAATCATGGGCCATCTTACCTGCAATTTGTCCAACAAACGCCAGTCTTTTCTGGTCAGCTATAATTTTCTGGGTTTTTATTTTTTCCTCTTCCCTTTTTTTGCGTTCGGTAATATCTTCAATAATTCCAACCCCTGCAATAATTTCACTCTCTTTTTTTATTGGAATCCAGTCAGCTTTGATATAGGAGGTTTTGTTACCGGTATGGGAGGAGTATCTGCCTTCAAAATATCCGGGTTTGCCATCCAAAGATCTGTAAACTTCTTTAGAAAATTTTTTATCAGGGATATCATCTATGCCCTGACCAACAAGTTTCTCATAAGACGAGCCAAAAGTATCAATCATTGTTTCGTTGACATCTGTAATTATACCTTCATGGTTATAGTGAATGATTCCAATTGGAGAATTTTCAAAAAACAGTCTATGTTTCTCCTCACTATGGAGTAATGCATCCTCCACCTTTTTTCGCTTTTTTTTCTGTTTGGTACAATTATGTAAACTCATTATGATTTGAGAAAACATTTGAACTATTTCTATTTCATCAGCTGTATATCGGTGGGCATTTCTAACAGAATCAAAACCGCAGAAACCAAACAGGGTATCCTCATGAAATATAGGTACAGACAACAAACTTTTGATCCCCTGTTGGCTAAGAATATCCTTCATCAGGTTTGTTGAAAGCTCCGCTATTTCATGAATAACCACAGGATTTTTATTGCGATGAGATTCAACCCAGTCTGGAAATGCGTCAACAGGGCTTTCCTGTAGATTTTGGATCTGAGGCTCTATTCCTTTACTACACCACTCATGTGTGTTAATGCCAATATTTTTCTCAAAATCATATTTGAATATATAAGCTCGATCAGCACCAACAAATTCTCCAATTCTCTTTAATGAAGTTTGAATAGCCTTTTCAATTGCATCAATGGGGATATTTATACAATTAGTAGAGATATCCATAAGCAGACGATAGGTGTTTCTTTGACGATTGAATCTCTCTTGTTCAGGATCCTTATCAAATTTAGTTTCTTCAACGTCTTGAATTCGTTTTTCTAATTTTTCATCGGTTTCATTTTTCATCAATTCTAATGCTTCACGGATTCTTGAATTTTTTAGATTACGTTTTAAGTTAAGCTACATAGATCCATTTTATCTAAAACATACATAAACAAGTTTATAAATTCACTCTTAAGAATGCAGGATATGTGCCAATATAAGTGGACAAATTGAAATATCTGAAAAGCCCAATTATCATAATTGATTGGATTGTGTTCTCTAAGTAAAATATTGTAACAGCTTAAGTCCTCTTTTACCTGAAAGATAACAAAAAAAAGAAACTATTAACAAAATTTGTAATGCAAATATTGGAATGCTATTTAAAAATCAATACTGCCGGGAGTTCTTGGAAACGGTATGACATCCCTGATATTGCTTATTCCTGTAATCATCATTAAGAATCTCTCAAAACCCAGGCCAAAGCCTGAATGGGGCACAGAACCAAATTTTCTGGAATCAAGATACCACCAATAATCATTTTTCGGCAGATTCATCTCATCCATTCTTTTTTCAAGAGGTTCAAGCCTCTCTTCCCTCTGGCTGCCACCTATGAGTTCTCCTATCATGGGCACAAGAAGATCTACGGCTGCAACGGTTTTGCCATCATCATTCATTCTCATGTAAAAAGGTTTGATCTCTTTGGGATAATCTGTCAGAAAAACAGGTTTTTTAAAATATTGCTCTGCCAGAAAGCGCTCATGCTCTGACTGCAGATCTATGCCATATTCAACCGGGAATTCAAACTTTTTTTTGGCTTTTTTTAATATTTCCACGGCATCTGTGTAGGAGAGTCTGGCAAATTTTTTATTTATTATGGTATCAAGGCGCTGGGAGAGGGATTTATCCACAAAGCTGGAGAAAAGCGCCATATCCTCTTCGCACGCCTCCATGGCATGTCTTGTAAGGTATTTTACAAGTTCTTCACCATGCTCCATGTTTTCATTTAAATCACAAAAAGCCATTTCAGGCTCTAACATCCAGAACTCTGCCACATGACGGCTGGTATTTGAATTTTCTGCCCTGAATGTTGGACCGAATGTATAGACATCACCTAGAGCAAGGGCAAACATCTCCGCAGGCAGCTGTCCAGACACTGTAAGGCTTGATTCCTGGCCAAAAAAGTCCTGTCGGAAATCCATTTTGCCTTGTTTTTTAATCTGTGCAGGGTCAAGGCTTGTTACTCGAAACATTTCGCCGGCACCTTCACAGTCAGACCCTGTAATCAGAGGAGCGGTCAGATATCTGAAGCCTTTATCCCTGTAAAACTTATGTATGGCAAAAACCATTTCTGATCTTATTCTAAAGGCTGCTCCATATTTATTTGTTCTGGGGCGCAGATGTGCAATGGTTCTTAAAAATTCATCAGAATGCCTCTTTTTTTGAAGCGGATAGGATTCCGGGGCAATATTGATAATATCAATATCAGAGGCCTGAATTTCCCATTTTTGTCCCTTACCTGGAGACTCTACAAGTTCACCCTTAATGGAGACAGATGTCCCGGTGGTAACGGCTTCTATCTGAGAATAATTTTGGATATCAGCATTGGCTATAACCTGTATGTTTTTCAGGCATGATCCATCATTAACCTCCATGAAAGAAAAAGTTTTAGAGTCACGTTTTGTTCTGATCCACCCCTTGATAAGTACTTTGCCCACGGTTTTATCAAGCCTGAGCAATACATTGATTTTGGTTCTTTTCATTGCTTATTCCTGTAAAAAACAGTATATTAAAAAGTTAATTATCATTAAACATTTAAAAGATAAATTTTATAAAATTTTACTATCATGTATAAACCTGAATTTCAAGATATCCTTGCCCTTGTCCAGATGCCGACGCGTTACCTTGGCAATGAAATCAATGCTGTAAAAAAAGATTTAACCAAGGTGGATTTAACCTTTGCCCTTGTTTTTCCTGATCTTTATGAGATCGGAACATCCCATTTTGGATTGCAGATTTTATATTCCATCTTAAACAACCAGAGTAATATTGCTGCGGAAAGATTTTTTGCCCCAGCCCCTGATATGGAAACATATTTAAAGGAAAAGCAGATTCCCTCTCTCTCTCTTGAATCCAAAAGAGAACTCAAAAACTTTGATATAATTGGAATAAGTCTTTTATATGAGCTGAATTTTACCAATATTTTATCAATATTTGACCTGTCAAACATCCCGTTTTATGCTAAAGAGCGGGATGATCTGTTTCCTCTGATTATTGGAGGCGGACCATGTGCATTTAATCCAGAACCCCTTGCTGATTTTTTTGATGCCTTTGTAATTGGGGATGGTGAAGAGGCAGTTGTTCAAATTGCAAATCAGGTGATTGAATTTAAAAAAGAGGGGGATGGTAGAAAAACAAGTCTTCTGAAACTTTTATCAAAGATAGAGGGTGTTTATGTGCCCTCTTTTTTTGATCCCGAATTCGATGAAAACGGAATACAGACCCTTACGCCTCTATTTGAAAATTATAAAAAAGTTAGAAGGGCATTCCTGCCAGAGCTTACAGTTGATAATTTCCCAACATCTCCCATTATCCCCTTTGCAAAACCGGTTCATGACAGGCTGAGACTTGAAATTGCCAGAGGATGTTCACGAGGTTGCAGATTCTGCCAGGCAGGTATGATATACAGACCGGTCAGGGAGAGATCTCTGAATGATTTAATAAAAATTACTGAGAAATCATTAAAATCAACAGGGTATTCAGATGTATCCCTATTATCCTTGAGTACAGGTGATTATTCAAATTTACCTCAATTAATGGAGAGACTGCTTGATCTTGGTGAGGGGCACTGCAATGCCATATCGCTTCCATCAATAAGGGCTGAAAAACTCACCCCTGAATTAATGAATATTATTAAAAAAGTCAGAAAAACCGGGTTTACCATTGCACCGGAAGCCGGCTCCCAGCGTTTAAGAGATATAATCAATAAAAATCTTACACAAAAAAGCATTGAAGCAACAGTGAAAAATGCTTTCGACCTTGGCTGGAAAAACATTAAACTATATTTTATGATGGGGCTTCCCTTTGAAACTGCAGAAGATATAAAAGCCATCTGCGATTTTTCCCAGGATCTTGCATCTTCTTATGCAAAAGGCAAAAAAAACATAAATACAAGTGTGGCCTGTTTTATTCCCAAGGCTCATACTCCCTTTCAAAGATGTTCCCAGATTTCGCTGGAAGAGACAAAAGAAAAACTGCAGTATCTAAAGGATAATCTGCGGCACCGGAAAGTAAAGCTTAAGTGGCAGGATCCTGAAATGAGCCTGATAGAAGGAGTATGGGCAAGGGGCGACAGAAAATTATCAAAACTTCTGGTACAAGCTTTTGAAAACGGGTGCCGGCTGGACGGATGGAATGATAAATTTAATTTTTCCCTGTGGCAGAAATCATTTGAACAAACCGGGATTGATCCTCTTTTTTATACTTCCCGCAAACGAAATGATGATGAAGCGCTCCCCTGGGATATTATTGATTCAAGTGTCACTTCCAAATTTTTTAAAAAAGAGTTCCAAAAATCAAAACAAGAGGCTCTTACCTTTGATTGCAGGGATGAGGAGTGTACAGGATGTGGCGTGTGTGATTTTGAGACCATAAAACCTCTACTCCATGATATAGTTTCAGATCATCAAAACAGTTTAAACCTTCAAGACAATTTAAATTCGCAAAACAGGGAGCCAATAAAAGAGGTTACTGTTAAAAGAATTCCCGATGATGCTTTTAAAAAATTTGAGATCAGTTTTTCTAAACTTGGAACTGCAAGATTTTTCGGACACCTTGAACTTGCAACAATTGTAAAAAGAGCTGTAAAAAGAGCCGGGTTAAATGTTAAATATTCACAAGGGTTTAATCCTGCCATGAGGCTTTCCTTTGAGACTGCCCTGCCCCTTGGAATGGAGAGTGAAGAGGAGCTGCTTTTCATTTATCTTGAAAAGGATATTAAACCGGAACAAATTATTGGTTTGTTAAATAAAACACTTCCTGAAGGTCTTTGCATTACAGGGTGCAAACCTTTTAACAAACTTGAGAAAAAAAAGAGCAGGACATCACTCTATACAATCAAATTCTTAGAGGTCTGCCTTGAAAAAGAGAAGGTGGACCAATTTTTAACTCTATCAGAATTTATTGTTGAGGATTTGAGCAAAAAAGGAAAAATAAGAAAAACTGATTTACGAAAAGCTGTTAAAAAAATCTCATTTATTGATTTACAAAATATTGAAATAGTAATAAAAAAATTTAATGAAAGAATTATAAGGCCTGCTCAAATTTTAAAAGAGTGTTTTGAACTGGATGAAAATATTATAAATTGTGCAAAAATAAAAAAGATGAAACAAGGATGATCTCATGTTGACAGAGCTTGTTGTAAATGCCGCCCCCCATGAAACAAGGGTGGCTTTGCTGGAAAACAATACTATTGTTGAGGTCTTTATTGAGAGGGAAGATGAAACTTCCATTGCCGGAAATATTTATAAAGGCCGTGTACAAAGAGTCCTTCCTGGAATGCAGGCTGCATTTGTTGATATCGGATTTGACCAGGCTGCTTTTATATATGTGGATGATGTCCTGGATACTGCCAGTCACAAAGTATATCAAAAACTTGAACAGGAGAATGGTGTTGAAATAGATACTCAATTAAATGATGAAAGCAGTGAAACTAAGAATCTGACACAAAACAATACTCATTGGAAGGCATCGTTGAATCACGAGTGCAGTATTGAAGATCTTCTGACAGAGGGCCAGGAGATAATGGTTCAGGTGGCAAAATCATCCATTGGCACCAAAGGCCCCAGAATTACCACCCATATATCCCTTGCAGGACGATATCTGGTATTAATGCCTACGGTTGACCATATCGGTATTTCAAAAAAGATTGAAAATGAGGTTGAAAGAGCAAGACTAAAAGAGCTCTTATTATCCATCAAGACAAACAATTTCGGGTATATCTTCAGAACACAGGCTCTTGGCATTGATGAAGAGACTATTAAAAACGAGATGGATTTTTTAATAAAAACATGGGAGGGTATTCTTGCCAAAAGCAAGGTCACTTCTGCCACATCCCTTGTATATAAAGACCTTACCATAACATTCAGAGCAGTCAGAGACCTTATGGCCAACGAAGCTGACAAACTGATTATTGATTCAAAATCCGAATATGAAAATGTTCAAACTTTTTTAAAAAATTTGATGCCGGATGTAAAACTGTCTATAGAGCTTTACCAGGGGAAAGAACCTATTTTTGATGCCTATAATATTGAAGGGGATGTAGCAAGGGCTTTAAAGAAGAAAGTATGGCTCAAGTCTGGTGGATATATTGTAATTGACCAGACAGAGGCTTTGGTAGCAATAGATGTGAACACAGGCCGGTATGTGGGAAAACACAATTTTGATGAAACTATACTTAAAACCAACCTTGAAGCTGTCAAGGAGATTGCTTATCAAATAAGACTTAGAAATATTGGCGGTATCATTATTATTGATTTTATTGATATGAAAAAAGAGCAGCATAAAAACAAGGTCATGGCAAAGATGAATGAAGCCATGAAAAAAGACAAGAGCCAGACAAATGTCCTGCCCTTAACTGAACTTGGCCTCATACAAATGACAAGAAAAAGAATTAGAAGAAACCTTACCAGAAGCCTTTGTGAACCTTGTTTTTACTGTAACGGCGATGGTCATCTTTTGTCAGGAAAATCCATATGCCATAAAATATACAGAGATCTTGTGAGCGAAGCAGGTGATATTATGGGCAACAGATTCAGTATTAAAGTGCATCCTGAGATTGCACAACTGCTGCATGGTGATGAAAAACATCTTATTTCATCTCTTGAAAAACAGTTTTCAATGCCCATTGCCGTATATCCTGAACCCCACTACCACATTGAAGAGTATCATATCTTTGAATCTTTGATCAAATAGCATAGCAAATATTCAGAAACAGATTATTTTGATTTGATGAATAAGGAAAGATATCCAGGAAGTGCCTGATCACCGGGAATGAATGCCCGGTGATCAGGTGGTAAAGTTTAACTCTTATTTCTCTTTTTTCTCTTTTTTGCCGGCATCGGCCATCATTTTATACATTGTATATTTATCTGTTACTTCCTGTTCTATCTTTGCTCTCAAGCGTTTTGACTCTTCAGGAAAACTCTTTTCAAGGGCTGCAAACCTTGTCTCGCCGCCAAGAAATTCCTGCAGAGTTCCATCAGGAGTTTTTGACTCAAAAACAAATGGATTTTTACCCTCTTTAACAAGTTGAGGATTATATCTGTATAAAGGCCAGTAACCTGATTCAACAGCAAGCTTACCTTCAGTTTGGGATTTACCCATACCTTTTCTGATTCCCTGGTTAATACATGGTGCATAGCAGATAATCAAAGATGGTCCTGGATAGCTTTCAGCTTCAAGAATGGCTTTTAAGGTCTGATTCTTGTTTGCTCCCATGGAAATGGATGCCACATAAACATATCCATAACTCATTATCATACGGCCAAGATCTTTTTTACCAATCTTTTTGCCGGAAGCTGCATATTTTGCAATGGCTCCTGTTGGTGTTGCCTTGGAAGACTGGCCCCCTGTGTTGGAATAAACTTCTGTATCCATAACCAGAATATTTATATCATCACCGGAAGCAAGAACATGATCAAGGCCTCCATATCCAATATCATAGGCCCAGCCGTCACCACCAAATACCCAGTGGGATTTTTTTACAAATATATCTTTGTCTTCATAGATTTCTTTTAAGAGACTGCTGGATTCATCTTTTAACAGAACTTTTAATGCCAGGCTATATTTTTGGGATTCTTTTGCATCATCTTTCCCTGCAAGCCAGCCTTTAAATGCATCCTTAAGATCTGAAGATATATCCATATCAAGGGCCTGTTCAATCTTTGATGCCAGAGTTTTTCTCCTGACATTTGTTGCCAGCATCATTCCATATCCATATTCTGCTGCATCTTCAAAGAGAGAGCTTGCCCAGGCAGGTCCGTCTCCATCTGCATTGGTACAATATGGAGTTGCCGGAGCTGATCCACCCCAGATTGACGAGCACCCGGTTGCATTGGCAATGGTCATTCTTTCACCAAAAAGCTGAGTTAAAAGTTTAACATAAGGGGTTTCTCCGCATCCTGCACAAGCACCGGAGAACTCAAGAAGTGGCTTATAAAGCTGGCTTCCCTTAACACTTTCCCGTTTAAGAATATCGGTTTTAAAATCAATGGTTTTGGAAAATTTATAATTTTCTTTCTGGGCTTCAAATTGGGCTGGCTGAGGTTGCATTTCAAGGGCAATGGTTTTTGCAGGACAGATATCTGCACAGTTCCCACATCCCTGGCAATCAAGGGCATTCACCTGCATTCTGAATCTATATTCACCCATCCCCTTTCCTTTGCCTTCAATTGTAACAAACTCTTCTGGAGCATTATCAAGTTCTTCCTCAGTTGCAACAACAGGGATAATTGCTGCATGGGGACATACATAGGCGCACTGGTTGCACTGGATACAATTGTCAGCAATCCATTCCGGAACATTAATGGCAACCCCTCTTTTTTCATACTGGGCAGTGCCCTGTTCAAAAACACCATCAGGAGAAAAGACGCTGACAGGTAAATCATCACCACCCTGGGCGTTGATTTTTCTCATGACATTGTCCACAAACGGGGTGGCTTTTTCAATTATCTGCTCTTGTCTTTTACCATCTTTCCATGAACTTGGAATTATAATTTCAACCAGGTTATCAAGGGTTTTATCAACTGCTTCTATATTCATTGAAACAATTTCCTCACCCTTTTTCCCAAATTTGGCTTTTATATCTTCCTTTAAAAGATTTATGGCCTCTTCAACAGAAAGAACATTGGCAAGTTGGAAAAAACAGGTCTGCATGATCATGTTAACCCTGCCGCCCAATCCAACTTCACCGGCAATCTTAACTGCATCAATATTAAAAAACTTGAGTTTTTTATCATATATGGTTTTTCTTACATCCCCTGGAATATATTTTTCCATCTCTTTGACAGACCAGGATGAATTCAAAAGGAAGATCCCTCCCTCCTTAATTCCCTTAAGAACATCATAAATTTCCAGATAATTGTGTTGATGGCATGCGATAAAGTCTGGATTATCAATCATATAGGTTGATTTGATGGGCACATCACCAAATCGTAAATGGGATACAGTCAAACCCCCTGATTTTTTTGAATCATAGGCAAAATACCCTTGAGCATATTTATCTGTATTATCACCGATAATGGCAATGGCACTCTGATTTGCACCAACAGTGCCATCAGACCCAAGACCCCAAAATTTAGAAGTAATAGTTCCCTTTGGAGCTGGATCAAAACCGGTTTTCACTTCAAGGGAGGTATGCGTAACATCATCAACAATACCCACGGTAAAATGATTTTTAGGCTGAATTGATTTCATATTGTCATAAACAGCTTTAATCATGTTGGGATTAAACTCCTTGGAAGATAATCCATATCGCCCGCCAACAATTTTAGGTCCTTCTCCATATTCCATGAATGCCGTACACACATCAGTATATAGAGGCTCGCCAATAGCTCCCGGCTCTTTAGTTCTGTCAAGAACAGTAAGTGTCTCAACACTTGCCGGAATGGTTCTCAAAAAACTCTCAGTATCAAATGGCCTGTAAAGACGAACCTTTACAAGCCCTAATCTTTCACCCTGAACATTTAACTCATTAATGGATTCTTCAATTGCTTCACACCCAGAGCCCATGGCTACTATAATTCTGTCAGCTTCAGGATCACCAACATAATCAAACAGATTATATTCACGGCCGGTTAAATTACTGACCTTTTTCATGGTTTCTTTTACAATGCCCGGTATTTTAAGGTAATATGAGTTTGCAGCTTCCCTGCCCTGAAAATAGATATCAGGATTCTGTGCTGTTCCTCTTGTATCTGGATGTTCCGGGTTTATAGCTCTTTTTTTAAACTCTTTATATTTATCAAAATTAAAGAGAGATGCCATATCTTCATATTCAATCATCTCTATTTTCTGGATTTCATGGGAGGTTCTGAAGCCGTCGTAAAAATGTAAAAATGGTACCCTCGCTTCC
>JBDLIV010000012.1:0-17120 GCA_039714675.1 Thermodesulfobacteriota bacterium | reverse complement strand
GTTTAAAAAATTCTATGGTAATGATCTTGAAAAGTTTAAAAAGATGGATCAAGATGACGATGGTCAACTTACCCACGATGAATATGAAGAATATTTGTTGGATCATGAAGAATAGTTCATATTGCTAACAATGTGCTAGGCACAATATTTTTTTTGCTGGGCCAAAGTAGAAACTCTCGGTGTAATTAAAAATATACCTGTTTGCACTAAATGATAATTATCCATGTTCAAAGTATTCAAAGGCTGAGATTATAAAAGATATCAAAAGAATACTTAACAGAATTTTCATGGGAAAAGGCTTTTAGCCAATGCAAGTGTTCATTACTTCTACCAGAAATAGTTGCGTTTAACTAGATTGCATTAAGTATTTTTATAATTTTTTCAGCCGCTAAATCCTGGGTCAAAACATTGCAGTCAATAGTAATATCTGCATATTTCCTGTAAAGGATTTGGCGTTCTTTAAAAAGTTCTTTAAATGTCTGATTTTCAGCTTTAGCTATTCCCCTTGTTGCGAAATTATTAATTCTTTTTTCTAACACCTCAAAATCTGTTTTTAAAAAGATGATTTTTGATATACTTTGCAGATGGGTCATTGCTTGTTGACTATAAACAGCACTACCTCCAGTGGAGATAACATTATTTTCAATATTAATTTTTAAAATCTCTTGCTCTTCAATCTTTCTTAAATCAAGATAACCTTTTGAATCTAAAATATTCTGTAAGCTTTTTTGTTGATTAATTTGAATGAGTATATCAGTATCAAAAAATCCAAGCCCTAAATTCTTTGCAAGTATGATTCCGGTTGTGCTTTTTCCAGCTCCAGGCATCCCAATAAGAGTTAAATTTGTTTTCATATAGTATTTTCCTTAAAGAACAAATAAATGACAAAAACCAGTAATGTCCAGTTAGTTTATTGCAAGGGGAATAAAAATGCAATTATCTATAATTTTCAGTGTCGGTAAAATCTGAAACAACTATTAATGTTTTGTTTGTAAAAATTCTCCTGTTGCATTTTTAGTGCAAAATGATTATTCACCAATAAAGCAAGATTAACGTTAAGTTTACATGATGATTTATAAAATTTTAATCTGTGAGAAAAAACAATGAGCAAAATAGATCTTTCAGGATTGAAAATTGGAATGGAAAATACACTAAGTATCATTGTTTCAAATGAAAACAGCGCCGAAGCGGTTGGCTACAAAGGGATGCCAGTTTTAGGCACACCTCACCTTGTTGGAGTTATGGAAACCGCTTGTATATTCGTACACGAGTTTCTGCCTGAAAACTACCTGACGGTAGGAGTAGCTAATAGGATGAAACACCTGTCCACATCGCCTATCGGAGCAACTATCGTATCAAAAGCACGATTAACTGCCATAGAAGGAAGGAAGCTGACCTATTATGTAGAAGCCCACGACTCAGTTGAGAAGGTAGCCGAGGGCACTCACACAAGGTTTATAGTTGATTCCATGGATTTTTTTGCAAAGCTTGAAAAAAAGAAACACAAGCTTGGTCTAACCTGAAAACTTGTTCAAAACCAATGTTTTCTTTTACCATAGAATTAAAAAGTAAATTAATCAGGAGTAGAGTATGGCTGTCGGGTGGGCCCGTGATGGGGCAGTTCAAGAGCAGATTGATGCCGGTATAGAGGATGCAGTAGAACAGGCCAGGAAAAGTTTGCCTCGTGGTGTTAGCAAAACGCATTGCATGGAATGTGGTAATAAAATCCCTGGAGCTCGCCGTCAAGCTATTCTCGGTGTTTGCTTGTGTGTTGAATGTCAATCAGAGTTTGAAACGCAACAGACAGAATCTACTGGATACAATCGACGTGGCAGCAAAGACAGTCAATTAAAATAACATGCAGACACGAATTGACCATCTTGTTATCGGGGCAGATGACCTTGCCCAGGGTATTGCATATGTGAAGGAATTTCTATGTGTGGATATTCCTTATGGCGGAATTCACACAAAAATGGGAACCCACAATCATCTGATGCAGTTGGGGAATGATATTTTTTTAGAGGTGATTGCTGTAAACCCCGATATGAAATCGCCTGAATCCCCTAGGTGGTTTGGCCTGGATGATCCGCATGTAAGGAAGCAGATTAAAAAGAAACCTGTCTTGCTCAACTGGGTTGTCAATACTAAAAACATTAAAGAACTCTTAGGGCAAGCCAACTTTTCCTTTGGAAAAAAGCAGCTGATTTGTAGGGGTAATCTGAGTTGGTATTTTGGACTTCCCCGGGACGGCAGGCTTCTTGCCGGGGGAATGTTGCCCTATGCTATAGAATGGCAAACCGATTTTCATCCGTCAAAAAACATGGCAGATGCCGGCTGCCGGTTTCAGCGTCTTGAGATATACCATCCTAATCCAACATGGTTTAAAACTATTTTAACATCAATAGGCGCCGAAAATCTTGCAGATATACATGCTCTACCTGAAAACAGCATACCATACATGATCGCCTATATTGACACACCTTATGGTGTGAAATTTTTGAGAAGCTGAGGTGATCCTCCCTCGAAAAATTGGGTACAAAGTTAAACCATTTCTGGTAGTTTTTTGGGGCAATCAAAAAAAAACGTTTTCTCTACCAGATCATTATCCGAAGGAGAAGTGTTCAAAGACTGAGATTCTAAAGGATATCAAAAAAATACTTAACAGAATTTTCATGAAAAAAGGCTTTCTGTCAATGTAAATATTCATAACTTCTGTCTGGCCGAGATCCAATAGAGACTCATTGAATTTGATGATTGAAAATTCAACCTGAAAATTAATTTATCGGGCACTACAGTTTACAATACCTCTTGACTAGATAAAAAGTCTAAAAAAAATTCGTTGGTTGTTTTTTAAATGTTGCAGAGTTATATTTAACTAAAAGAGATTAAATATAACTATATTCTATGTCGTTAAAAATATCTGCAATATCAATATTGGAGATTTATACATATAAATTCAAATAGTCACATAAAATATTTCTAATTGGTATACTCTGTGCTTATTTAAAAACCCGATGCAAAAAATAAATATTTTTTTAAAAGGGGTTTTAAATGAAAAAAATTTTATCGTTGCCAGTTATGATAGATAATAATATAGCGTTGCATCCTTAAACAAACAACCAATTTTACCAAATTAAAAATATTATGAAACCATATTTGACCAATTTCTTTTTTACAGCACTAATAAGTATTTGTTTAGTTGTTTTTTATTCCTGTTCTTCCCAGAAAAAACAGGAGATCATTGATGCTCCACCTCTTCCTGTGACTGCTTCTGATTTGATAAATCCTGAACTTTGTAAAGAGCAAAATCAGAAATTGGTAGAAATAAAAAAATTATTTTTAAAGAAAAAATTCAAAACAGCTTTAAATATTGGAATCGCCATAGTTAAATCTCCCTGCTCTATAGAACACTATACAAAAGCATTGGAATGGAGTGGTGATATTTTTAATGAAAGAGGTGATAAAACAAATGCATTCTATTTTTACGAAGAAGCCTTAAGCTATGAAATAAATAATTCCAAAACCCAGATCCAAGCTCAAATATTGAGGAACAAAATTGTTGCAGTCACCTCTCATATGTCCCCCCCAAACATTATACCCTTTCTCAATCAAATACAAAACAGAGAGATACATGGGCAGGTCCTTTTTCAGTCAGGACTAACCAAGATAAAACTGGGTAATGAAACAGAAGCGGTTTCTCTTTTAAATGAATTTGTTACGCATTTTCCACAGCATAAAGAAAAGGATCGGGCAGAATCAATACTAAAAAATATAAAAGAAAAAAACGATTTCAAAAAAAATAAAATCGGTGTTTTACTGCCTTTGAGCGGGCATTTTAAATTAGCAGGCCTTAGAGTACTCGACGCCATTCAACTGGCTGTCAAGGAATTTAATATTAAACAGAATACAGCTTTTCATCTTTCTGTTAAAGACACAGCTTCTGATCCAGATATCGTAATAGAAGCAGTTAAAACTCTGAAAAAAGAGAAGGCTGCCTGCATTATTGGACCTATGATAACCGTCCGTTCTGCTGCGATTGAATCAAATAATTTGGGTGTTCCAATGATTTTAATGTCTCAAAAACCTGATGTGACAAGGACGGGTCAATTTGTCTTAAGAAATTATATGACTCCTGAAATGCAGATAAGAGCCGGGATTTCCTATTTTATGGAAAATTATGGATTTACACGATTTGCAATTTTATACCCTAATGAAAGATATGGTATTGCATTTAAAGACGCTTTTATAGAAATCATTTCCCAGTCTGATGTCCAATTAGCTGAAATGGTTTCCTATGAACCGAGTCAAACAGATTTTGCTGATCAGATTAATCAATTAATCATCGGATATCAAAAGATTGATAAAAATGGCAAATATATAGATATAGAAGATAAAGAGATAAAAAAAAGAAACCGGATTTACATGGCCAAGATTGATTTTGATGTATTATTTATTCCAGATATGGCAAGCATGGTCAATATGATCGCACCACAATTGAAATTTCATGGGATTGACGTTCCCCTCATGGGAACGAATCTCTGGAATTCAGAAAAACTGCTATCAGCAAAAGATTATGTTCAAACAGCTATTTTTCCGGATGGATTTTTTCCAGGCTCTGAATCAGAAAAGGTAAAGGCTTTTGTTTCATCTTATTTCCAACTATACGGCAATTTTCCTGAATATAGTGAAGCTGTAGCCTATGATACTGCCAAGATTGTTATGAACACCCTGTCATCTCCATCTGTTGTCTCTAGAAAAGACATAGTAAATTATCTTAAATCAAACACTTTTGATAAGACAATAACCTGCCCTACCTCGTTTGACCTGCAAGGTGAACCCGTTAAATCACTTGAATTATTCCGGATAAAAGGCAATGAAATTAAATTAACCAAATCTTGTGATAATTAATTTTTGGTTTTTAGCTTGCAAAAGGCATGGATAAATCCCTACATTTCAATAAAATAGCTTTTCCAGGAACCTGCAATTGTCGCTTTTGTCAGTTTTGGTTTTTTATTCCTGTAGTGGGCGTTATCCACGATCTAGTCCAGAAAATTTCTGCCGTGACAGGAAAACAGATTTGTTCTGGTCTTTTTATACAGATCATTAATCAAGAATTTGAAAACATCCTCGTTAAAAACAATTCCATTGGATTCACAGACCCTCTGGAAAATCAGCTTGAATTCTAAGAGTTTGCAACGGGCCACAATGCGGTTGCAGAACTATTTTCCCATACGTTAAAAACACAATTGATCTACCATATTTGTTTTAATAATTTTGAAGAGACTGAAAGAATTATCTTTAAATATATTGAAATTTATTATAACCAAAGAAGGAAACATTTTGCCAATGATAGAGAAGCACCTGCTCACTGTGAACAGGAATGGTACAACCTGAAAATTTTGGCTTAGCTTGGTCTCCAGTTTTTTGGGGGAAGATCAGCATTGGCAAATTGGAATTTTTTCAAATAAATGTAGATATGACCATATCACTTAAAATTATATTAATACTGAGCTTAATAGCAATATTTTTAAGTTGTTCACAAAAACAATATAAACATAAAATTATAGATGATGATAAAGAAACGATTTTAAAATCAAACAAACCTGATACAAATGATATTAAAAATATAATCCTGAAAGAATTTGAAGAGTGGGAAGGAACTCCTCATAAGATGGGAGGAAATAGCAAAAGAGGGATAGATTGTTCTGGTTTTGTCCACTACATGTATACAAAATTATTTAACATAAGAGTTCCAAGGACAACAAAACAATTTTTTAAGACAGGAATCAAGATTAATAAATCACAATTAAAACCAGGGGATTTAGTTGCATTCAACCCTCACTCCTACCCAAGACATGTTGGAATTTATATAGGAAACAACAAATTTATTCATGCATCGACAACTAAAGGGGTAATGATGTCTGACCTCGCTAATCCATACTGGGAAAAACATTATTTTCTGTCACGACGAATTTTAAAAAATTATAAATAATGACCCCTCTTAAAATTCCATACGATCAATTATCCCATGAACATTTTTGATGTCTGACCAGATACTTTATTCTCCCTGCCAGGGGAAAATAACTCTATTATGGTTTTTCAAGCACAGCTGTCCAAATATCTACCATCTTTCCACTGAACAGATAGAAATATTTAATCAATGCTTCATATTCAGATCTTTTACATATTGAAAGCGAAATTTTGGCAGCTTCCTGTGGTGGATAGGCAAAAACTCCGCATGAAATTGCTGGAAATGCAATAGATTCACACCCATGAGATAGAGCCAGATCAAGAGTATTCATATATGCTGAGGAGAGAAGATCTTCAGGGTCTTGATCAATATGGTATCGGGGGCCAACAGTATGGATAACATACTTTGCCTTTAGATTTCCTGCTTCAGTGATTCTCGCCTCTCCGGTTGGGCAGCGAATCCCGTTTTCAGGTTTTACTTTTTTACAAGCTTCTAATAATTTTAGGCCGGCTGCTTTGTGGATAGCTCCATCCACTCCACCACCCCCAAGCATTCGGGAATTTGCTGCATTAACAACAGCATCCACAGATGCCTTAGTGATATCACCTTGGATAATTTTTATATTTGCCATTTTATAACTCTTTTTTTATAGAATCGAATGAATCTTATTCTTCTATTCTTTTTTATTATAAATCTTAGGTGTTCCTGTGACATAATAATTAATATCATTGCCTTCAGTATCCACAACAGTGATATTTACCAATTCATCTTCCTGAACAGTATCCTGGTCTGATTTAGTTGATTTATAAAGTTTCCAGGCATACCGCCAGGCAGTTACGTCGGAATCAAGAGGAGCATTATCCAGATCTGGTGAGTAGTTAATGGTCATGTCATGATCACAATATTTAACTCTGTAACCTTTTGGTTTCTGAACCCACCCCTTGGATATAATTTTCATGCCTTGTGCTATTTTCATGGGTATCTCCTTGGTTTAATCTTAATCAACTGCCATCTGTTCATCTTCCAGATCGCTGCTATAATTTTCTAAATCTTTTTGAACATTGTGCTGGTAAATATCCAATTGCGGATGGGCAATTACAATACCCTGCTTGTCAAATTCATATTTTATTTTTTCAGTAATATCACATTTTGTCTGCCAAAATTTTTTGTTGTCCACCCAGCAGCGGGCACCAAGTTCAACACCATTTGGATCAAGATTCAAAGTAAATACAACAGGACTGGGTTTTTCATTTACCCGTGCATCTTCTATCATAACGGCTTCCATAGCACGTTTGGCTTCAAGCAGATCCTGGTCATACCGGACAACCACATTGATCATTATCTTCCTTGTTTTGGTAAAATGATAATTGATCACAATATCATTTAGGATTGTTCGATTGGGCACAAAGAAAGTTTTCCCATCAAATGTTCGCATGCGGGTGTTCAAAAGTGTGGTAGCTTCAACTCTTCCGAGGATATTACCTGCTTTTACTGTATTACCGACTTTAAAAGGGAGGGTCGGGATAAGAGGTCTAAAAATTACAATAACACCAATGGCTATCAGACAAACAACCATTAAAAACAGAATTAAGGGGCCTGTTCCCTGTTTAAGACCGATCTGCTCAGCAGCCGCAACAATGATAGCGGCCATGGAGAGGACACCTATACTGTTTACGATAATAGAAACAGTATTAGCGTCTTTAATAAATTTTTCTAAACCAGACCTTATTTGTTTTAATAACCATTTAAGTAATAAAATTCCTATGATCAATATGAGAAGAGCTAAGATCAATTGCAGACCATGATTCTTCATCAGCAAACCGATTCTCTGGAGTTTTTCCACCTGGGTTTCCATGATTATTCCTTTCTATTCGAATAATGTTTTTATTTTATTTGCAACAAAGGATTTCGCTTTGTTGTGACTTGCATTTCTTACATCTGCCTTTGCAATGGCATATTTAGTTGCAAGATCTCTATTGTTAACAAAGATATAACACCACATCAATCCAGACAGGGCACCCAGCCCGTCTTTGTTAAGAGAAATTGCTTTTAAAAAGGCCTTTTCTGCCTCTTTATAGGATCTGTTTTTGTAGAGGCCCCACCCTTTCATATCCCATGCAAGGTAGGAATTGTGAGCAGCCAAAGCCGCCTTTTCAAAAAAATCAAGTTCTATTGGATCATCAGGCCTGGAATTGTCTACATAGTTCATGTAGGTAGATTCTACTGAACGTCCCAGAAAATCTAACCCTTCAAGTGAAAGCTGTTCCGGCCACATTATTTTTTTTCTCTGAATATCTTCAAAAGAGAGTGAAAATTCACCAAGCCAATTAATGAAATCAGTGCGAAAATCAATCAAGTTGTCAGATAAATCAATTATGAATTTTTTAGAATGCTCTTTTATATTCCCATTAAAAATAGAGAGAACAAGAGAGAGGATTATTCTGTTATCGTCTTGAACATATGTTCCATTCAACCAGTATTTTATCTCTTGTTCCTTTGCAAGTTGTTCTATATTTTCAAGACCCTTTTTCCCCTGACAAAATTCTGCAAGTTCAACTTGATTCTTGAAAAGTTTATTCACACGCCATCCAAACCAAAACTCTTTTAAAAGAGTCTGAATAGCCATAACATTCCCAATGAGAAAATGAAGCCCTAATCCGATCCCGCTGTATGCCTGTTCAGGTTCAGGTTGAAACGGCATAACAATAAATCTGTGTTTGTCCATAATTTAATCTCTACCAGATCACTATCCCACTATTTATCACGATTAATGAATTGAATTATTCTAATATGATTAGAATAGAACCTGCTTTTTGTCAAACAAAATATCACCAGATGGTTATTGATTAGTTATAAGAAAAAATAGAATATTATGATTAAAGATTTTTCTATCTTCTATGGTTAATATATTTCAAGATATCAAATCCGGTTTTGTTGTCAGGAAAGAGCTTTACCATTTTCTCTGCCACCACCCGGGCACTGTCCAGTCGATTCCTTTTAATATAATGATCTGCCAGGGCAAAAAGAAAATCAAAATTATCAGGCTCCAGTGAAAGTGCTTGTAACAATGATTTTTCAGCTGCTGTCTCTTTTTTTTGAAATTGAAGCAACAGCCCGAGGTTGTAATGAATTCTTGCCCGGTCCGGAAGACCACGGGCTGCCTTTTGAAGATAAATCACCCCTTGATTGTATTTTTTTTCTTCCACCAGTAACAGACCCAGAGAATAGGCAATATCATACATTTGGGGACGGTCTTCAAGGATCTGCATAAAAAGCTTCTCAGCTTTTTCATTTTCTCCTTTTGCATTATACAGCATGGCCAGATTGTTTTTTGCCGGGAAGAACAAGTCATCAATTCCAATGGACTTTTCATAGTTTTCAATGGCTTTATCTACCTGCCCCAGTGCATGATACATCAACCCCAGATTGTATCGGCCGGCAGGAAAGTCACCTGAATATTCCATGACGGAAATATACTCTTTTTTGACCGTCTCAAATACCTTTTCCTGATCTTTTGTCAGCTGTAGATTTTTTATGGATGCAACGCCAAGGGCGGCCTGAATTCTGACAGCTTTTACCGAATCATACAGCAATGGAAAAATAAGGGAGGCATCCTTGTCAAACTGTAGCACATTGATGGTGGAAATAGCAGTCTGCCTAACCAGGGCCTCGGGATCTGACAAAGCTGTTTCAAGAGCTGTGTAGCTTTCATTTGAAGGATAAGCTGATAAAAGGGACAATGCCGTTGCCCTGACAATACCGGGAAAAAGCAGATCCTTTGAAAGTGATATCAGATCTGTTAAGGCCTGCTGGTTTCCCTGCCTGCCCCGGGCAATGGTTTCCCCGAAATGGGGACGTTTTCTTTTGCCGTACCAGGTAGACATGTGATCGTTGCTCCACTTCAGGGATTTGTCAGAGTGACATCCAACGGCATTGCAGGCATTGGGTGTCTGATGGGTTTGGCTTAAGTCCGGCCGGGGGATACGGATGGAATGATCCGCTCTCTTGTCAATTCCCATGTAGACCGTCTCCGGCATGTGGCATTGAATACAGTCATCGCCTTTGCTCTCTTTTCCCTGGTACATCTTCTTATGAAAATGGTGATCTGCTGTGTCATAGGTATCTTTCCTGTGACAGGATAGGCATAGATCATTGCCTTCTATTTTAAGTTTCTGGCTGTGGACGTCATGGCAGTCGCTGCAGTTTATCCCGTTTAAAAACATCTTGCTCTGCATGAAAGAGCCATACACATAAACTTCATCCAGGATCTGGCCATCAGGGTAATAAAGATTCTGTGTCAGCAGGCTGGGAATCATGTAGTCCATAATATTTTCATGGCCATGGGAGAAATTATCAATAGATGCCCTCCTTGAATGGCACCAGGCACAAATCTTGACAAAGTCGCCTGACGTCATATTCCTTGTTTGAACAACCAGGTTGAAATTATCAACCTCCTGTCTGCCCATTTCAGGTGTCTTGGCCCAGGCAACATGCTCAGATCCAGGCCCATGGCAGGCCTCACAGCTCACATCTATTTCAGACCATGTCGTCGTAAAGCTGTCTTTTCTTATGTCATATCCTTTTTTCAGGTTTGTAGAGTGGCATTCCGCACACATGCCGTTCCAGTTCTGACCCTGCCGGGTCCAGTGAAGCCAGTCTGTATGGTCATCTGTATGATTGGGAAGGGCATACCATTTTTTTTTCACATCATCCCAGGCAATGGTCAGACACTGCAGTCTTCCGCCTTCAAAAGGAACCAGATACTGCTGCAGGGGAGAAAAGCCGAAGGTATGGGTGATTTGAAAATCATTGTATTTACCGTCCTGCCCAATGGTATTGACAAAAAACGCCTCCCCTTTTTTAAAAAACCGCGTGGTGATATTGTTATGGATAAGTTTAGCATCATTAAAATCACCCAGCACGGTTGTGGCGTCTGCTTTGTCCATGGCCCGGTCATGATGGGAGTTCTGCCATTTTTCATATTCATTTCTGTGGCAGTCTTTACAGGTTTCTCTGCCCACAAAGTCAGGAGGCTTTTTTATGCCTTGGTCTGACTGATCATGGATTCTCTGCCATGACTTTAAAAAAGAGAGGGGAATTATCATAACAATTATAAGGATGGCTGCAATGCCTACAAGCATCCATTTTCTTTTTAGATCAGTATTGGTTGAAAAGTCAGCAGTCATTTTTTTTAGCTCTCTTTCAGTATGACTACTGTTTCAGGATAGACCAACTGACTTTTGTTAAACCTATTCCGTTTTATCCTGTGGCTGATATTCACCTGGATATTTTTATTCACTATACTTATCTCAAAAAGGTCCAATGCCCTTGGAGCAGGTGAACTCAACACATTTCCCATGATATCGAACTGGGAAGCATGGCAGGGACAGATAAACTTTTTCACCTCTTTGTCCCAGGGTACGGCACACCCGAGATGGGTGCATTTGCTTGACAGGGCAAGAAACCCACCATCCTCAAGACACACCAGATAAAACTGTCCTCTTACAAAGGCAGATACTGATCCAGGCTCATATGCATCTGTGAAGCCGGCATCAACGATCCTGACTGGGGAAACTGCAGCCTCTTTTCTGGCGATTGGCCTGAAAAAAGAAATGATCACCATTATCAACTCACCAAGAGCAACCAGTCCGAGGCAAGCCCACAGGATTTTTAAAAAACTTCTTCTGGGCTGTTCTCCTTTGGCTCTCTTATTACTCTTATCCATCAGGTACCCCCAATAAAATCAAGTTTCATCCCTGCCCCTCTTAGCCAGATACAGGTCAAGGTAAGAATCACAAATGCAGTGATTAAAAAAACAGCCGAGGTTTGAAAGGCTTCGGAATAAGAAAGCTTAAATTTTTTTTTCATCCCAAAATGATTGAAAAAAATCAAAATCAAAACCAGAACAAAGGGAATAAGTCCTGTGGATAAAATCCCCGGGATATTTGGGAACCATTTTTGAAAATCAAGAAAAACCTCATCAAGAAAAATCAACCCGGGCGTCAGCATTACAGAAATAAAAACTGCTGTTTTAGCTGCATTTTTTGCCCGGTCTGAAATAAACCAGATTCCTTTATTCTCAATATTCCATCTCCAGAAAGGCATGCTAATAAGAATAGAGGCAATGACTGCAGGAATTAAAAATACAGCAAAAAACGGATGAAAATGAAGTAAAAGTTCCTGAAACCCTGAAAAATACCAGGGCGCTTTTGCAGGGTTAGGACTTAAGCCTGCATTGGCCATCTCATCTAGGGGTGCATTAAAAACTAATGCAAGCATCATCACAAAGGCGATCAACACAAGGGCTGCAACCGCTTCTCGTAACAGCAGGTTTGGATTGACTGCAACCAAATCCTGCTTTTCACCTTCCTTGATGGCATTCAATCCAGACGTCACCACTCCTTTTGCCTTTCTGATCTTCCAGAAGTGAGTGGCCAGAAAAACAATCAGAAGTGATGGGATTAAAGTGGTATGAAGGGTGAAAAAAAGCTGCAGGGTTTTTTCACTGATGCCGTGGCCGTTTGTGAAAAAACTTTTGAGGAAACTGCCTGCCGGGACATAGTCAAACATATTAATGCAGATGGTCACAGCCCAGAATGCAGTCTGATCCCAGGGAAGAAGGTAACCGGTAAAGCACGATAACAGCACCACACTGAAAATGCAGAGGCCGATGATCCAGTTCAACCGCCTTTTACCCTGATACCCTCCTGTGAAAAAAACTCTCAACATGTGAGCGAACACAATCATCACAAGGAGATTGGCAGAAAAATAATGGATGCCGCGGGTCATCTGGCCAAAAATAAACTTATTTTCAAGATGTTCAACAGAGGCATAGGCAAATTCCGGAAAAGGCTGGTAGGAAAAGAGCATAAGAGTACCTGACCCTGCAAGGAGCATCACAAGGACAAGAGACATCCCCCCCAAAGCCCAGGTGCTTTTCAGTTCAAGGGCTTTTAAGGGAACCTTTACAGGGTGAATGTGTTTGATAAAACTTGCGAAAGTATGTGATACCTGCCCGATTTGCCCGCCTCCATAAAAGATGAATCATTTTAAGACTTCAATACACTAAAAACATGGGTAAAACAACCGTCTAAAAGGATAAATCTTATTTAGGACTTGTAAGGCTATGGAATTTTGAGTATAAGTATAATTATAAAAAATACGAAAAAGCAGCAGTATTTTATGTCTGCAAAAAACACAAAAAATTATTAATGTTAATATTAAATCAGTGGATTGGTATTATGAAAGTAACAGTATTATATCGCATAGTTATTGTCTTCTTATTCGCTTTGTTTTTGGTACCCGATTTTTGTTTTGCCCGGCCAGAAGCAGCTGTCAAATATTCTATTAAAAGAGCGGAAAATCCACACCAGGAAAAAGAAGTTCTAATTTTACCCTATGCTTTTCCCTCTGATTCATTGGGGAATATGATTGGTATTGGCGGGATGACCAAAGGGTATGGACAAAAGCAGCTGCTCTTTGGTGCAACCGCTTTTGCAAGTGACGATAATGCAGGTGGAGGCATCGCAGGTATTTGGGATTATAAACCGCCATGGTTTAATCGAATTTATCTCTCGTGTATGCTCTCTTCAGGGCATTATCCAAGAATGAAGGCATATACTAAGGTAAACCGAACCGGTCAAGAGAATGAAGCCGGTGGTAACGATTCTGATAAAAATGATTATATTGAAGATCCGGGTCGTGACACCTGGTTTGATTTTAAATTGGAATATGTTCTCCCTATTGGAAGTATGAAAGATAAAACATATGCAGAATATCATTTAAAAAACGGGCTCCTGGTAAAAGGTGCTTCAGGCGGTGATTACTGGAATCCGTTTGAAACCGGTGTTACAGTTATGATGATCAAACAATTTAATCGATATCAAAGCTATGATACATCAAGTGGTGTAGTGGAAGGTACAATACACCCTGTTGAAATTGGTATTTTATACGATAATACAGATTTTTCTGTAAACCCTTCAAAGGGAAGTTCACAATATATAGGTATTACTAATGATAATGGATGGTTAGACTCTGAGCAGGGATGGACATTTATCGAATTTGAGGCCAGCAAGTACTTTGATTTAGGCGAAACCCGCCATGCACGTCAGCAGGTGTTGGCTTTCAACTTCTGGACAGGTGATTCTCTTTCATATGAAATAAGATCTGACAGTAGTGGTAACGACTATGTGTTCAAAAAGCCTCCATTTCTTGAAGGTGCCAGGCTCGGTGGATTTTATCGAATGCGGGCATATCCTATTGATCGATTCAACGATCGAAGTGTTATTTATTCCACTATGGAGTATCGCTATACACCAAGATGGAACCCCATTGCAGATATTTCACTGTTAAAATTTTTAAAAATGGACTGGTTTCAGGTGGTTGGATATATTGAAGGTGGTAGAGTGGCCAATGAATATACAGTGGAAAAAATGTTTTCAAACTGGAAAATGGATGTTGGTATTGGGATCAGGGCAATGGTTGCGGGCGGAGTTGTTCGGTTTGATGTGGCCACAAGTGATGAAAGCACAACAACCTGGGTTATGTTTGGTCACCCTTTTTAATATATTTTTCTTGAATACTGGATTTGCGTCTATACTGCTCTTTCAAACATAGGTTCTTTATACTCTGGGAAGTAACTGCTCGGCCTTTGTACTATGTCGCTGTTCATTGCGCCACTGCTTTCTGGCTCTTTTCATTCCTTTGAAAAACTGCTTTATTTCCTGCTTTGATTCTACAGACAGCTTGAAGTTCAATAATTGTTCTGCAAGTTGCACTGTCCGGGGATTCCCATATCGTAATAAAAACAGATCCAGTCTGGCAGGTGGTTGTTCAGGGGGTGTGATATAGTCAAGCCATTTCATAGTGAGTTGCAGCAACAGAGCAGGATCATTGCTTTGGGCGGCTTTATGGAGAGAACGAAAGAGTTTTTGTTCTGATTCTTGTATTAATTTGAGTTGCTTGAAGTAAAAACTTATCAGTTGCTTTCTGTAGTAGAATATAGCGAGCACCAGAAGGAATAGAGCACTGCCTATGGTGTAGAGCAGTCTCTTGTTAAGCTGTTGAACAGGTTTGCTTTGGGTGTCAATGGCGGATAGAGCCTCACCACTAACCGTTAAGGAACGCCCCGGGAGAACTATTTCTTTAAGTTTTTCTTCCTTAATCTCCCACCAGGAGAATTGCATCTCAGGCAGCTGAAATGTTCCCGGTTTCTCTACTACATAGCTGACTTCCTCGACCCGTTTCCCTTTGAGTTCGCCTCTTTCATAACTATCCTTAATCTCTGGCTGCTTAGGATAGATTCCAATACCTTCAATGTCTGGAAAATGCAGCGGAGTAAACAGCATGGAGGAGACATCCACGGCCTGGAGGGTAATGCGACGGGTTACTGCATCACCAACTTTTAAACTATCCTCTGATGGTTCCCAACTCTGGATAACGGAATAGTTTGTGGTCGAGATCATTCTCTCAGCCATTTTCTCTCCCGGATATTTTTTCACAGCAAGTGTGATTTGAGGAGTGTTCTTTTTGACAATTTCCTGTGCCGGTTTTCCGCCCCATTTTTTTATCTCAATATCCAAAGGCATTGGAGGAATGCTGACATTTCCCGAGTATTGCGGGAAAAAGAAAAACTCATAGCGCTGACCTGAATAAGATTTGCCGTCGATGGTCTCATTCAGTCGGGTTCCCTGGCTCTCAAAACGGATAAGATAGCCACTGTCCAACTGGACATTGGGGAATTTTTTAACCTGAACCCAACCATCTGCCACAAGCACATCAAGCTTGAGAACAACCTTCTGTCCCGGCCAGGGATTATCAGGCGTTGCCTTGCTGCGGATTAGGATATCATCGGCAGCAACTGCAGCAGTAGTGTGTATAAAAAGCTGCATCAGCAGAAATAGTATTATGACAAGATGTCTCATTTTTCCTCTGCCTGGGTTTTATTGGAATACTGGTATTGATATGTAAATTTCGAACGGAGAAAATCAGCAGGTTTGGTCTGCACTTTCCTCAACCACACCTCTCTCATTGCGGCCTCGCTTAGCTCCTGCCCGCCGTCAGTTTCTTCGGTGCCGGCATCAGAGGGGGATTTACCTTTGGTGAAGGTGATTTCGTCAGCCCCCATTTTCCCATCGGTCATATTCCCTCCCTCTTTTTTCACCATTTCAGCACGTCCAATGGCAATGGCTTTATTTACTTTTGCAGCTTCCCATCCCGGCTGCAGTTCAAGGGCTCTTGTATATCGTACAACCGCCTCTTGGTATTTTCCCTGCATCAGCAGGCTATTACCCTGATTATAAGCACCTTCCGGAGTGTCAAATCCTGCAAATATTCCAGCAGCTTCCTTAAACTCTCCTGCTTTGTAAAGAGCGGTGGCCTTCCACATGGAATCTGAAAATGTTTCAGCTGCTTTTTTATATTTGTTATCTTTATAGATCCTATAGCCTTGCTGGTCAGACCTCAACAGACTGCATTGGCCGGACAGCAGACAATAAGAACCTGCAACGGTAATGATCAGGAAAATGATTACGCTGTATTTCATGAAAGCACCCAACCTTTTCTAAACCAGACCAGAATGCACAATGCAATAATCGGTAAAAATGCATACCCGCTGTCATGCCATCTTTCTCCCTGATCAGAAATACCTGCCGAGGTGAAATCGTTTGCTGCATTTTTGGCAATGGTTTCCACATCGATTGCATCGACACGCATTCTGATAATTTTTGCTCCCAGTTTGGAGGCTGCTTTCTGCAGACCTTTGTTAATATCTGCAGAAGGAGGTTGGACAGCTAAAAACTGAACAGGGAGTTTGATATCTTCCTCCTGACTCACCAAACTTTTTGTGCCTGAAACTGTATCGGCGATAACAAGAAGAGATCCGGGCTGTCCACTCTTTTCAAAAAGCTGTCTGCTCAATTGCAATGCCTGCTCAATATTATCACCATTGGCCGGCATAAGAGCAGGTGTCAGGTCTTCCAACATGGTATTGATGATCCGATCATCCCTGGTGGGCGGCATGACCAGATGTGCAGAGCCGCTATAGACAATGAGGCCGGTAGCCGCACCTTTTCTGAGCTTTAAAAGATCCCTGATTTTCTGTTTGGCTCTTGTTAAGCGTGAGGGTTGAACATCTGTTGCCTCCATGGTC
>JBDLIV010000011.1:0-17502 GCA_039714675.1 Thermodesulfobacteriota bacterium | reverse complement strand
CTAATCCACAAGTATTTTAGCAATATTAATGGTATAGACATTTATCTGTTTTAAAAGATCCATGAATTCAAGATGTGTTTCATGGGTCTTAAGGGATTTTCCTTTTTTCTGGAGAACCCGGTGCATGTGTTTTAATCTGAACTGGGTTTCAAGCTCAGTATATTCAGCTTCCTTTACCATTATTGTTTTGGCAATATCCTTATCTTTTTCTTCAAATGTGTCCTGCAGACGCCAGAGCTGTTTAATGACTTTGCGATGATACCTCATCAAGTCTTCCTTACCCTCTGTGGAAAATTCAACTTTAAGAGCCTTTTTCTTTTTAAGCAAAGGAAGCATATTCCTGTGGATGACATCCCCTATACTTTCCATATCATTTGTTACAGAGGTCATTTTAAATACCTCTTCAGCCTCATCTTCATTTAATTCCTGCCTGGCAATTTTCATGAGATATTCATGAATTTTTTCATCAAGAAAATCTATTTTTCTCTCTCTTAAATCAATGCCCTCCTGAAGTGTCAAATGTTTAAAAATCATATCATTACTTGGGATTTCTCTGATAAGGCGATCCTTTTCATCTTTGGGTATATTGGGATGTGCCCTGATAAGATCAGGATCTGAAATAAATGGAATAATAATGGCATTGAGCATCCTGTTAAGAAGTTTTGCCATCCTTGCTATTTCAGTACGCACAAGGTCAATGGCAAGACTTGGAGTCTCTATCATTGAATCATCAAGATGCCATACCTTGATTTCCAAATCCCATGGTTTCTTCTCACGTTTTACAGGAAGAATTTTCATTATAATGGATGCAAGAAGCCCGGTAAAAGGAAGAATTGCAATACCGACACTTATATTAAAGATGGTATGAGCATTGGCGATCTGCCTTGCCATCTGTGAAGAGCCAAAAAAGTCAGAGACTCCCGTTATCAAATTTGCAAAAGAGGGTATCCAGAATATAAAAAGCAAAACACCAACAATTTGAAACAAAACATGGGCAATGGCTACTCTTTTCGCTTCCCGGGATGTTCCAATACTTGCCAGGCCTGCTGTGATACATGTCCCGATATTAGCTCCGAGAATAAGAGGGATTCCTGCTTCAAGAGTTATAAATCCCTGTTGTGCCAGGACAATAATAATACCTGTAAATGCGCTGCTGCTCTGAATCAAGGCAGTAAACAGGCTGCCCACAACGATTCCAAGAAATGGATTTTCAAGGCCCTTTATCATATCAATAAATCCGGGCAGAGTTCTAAGGGGTTTCATGGAATCACTCATGAGTTTCATCCCAAAAAAGAGTATTCCAAATCCCAGAATAATATTACCGATTTCCCTGTATTTATCATTTTTGGCAAACATTTTAAGAGCAAAGCCAAAAGCGATCATACCAAGGGCATAATCGGTTAATTTAAAGGCAATCAGCTGTGCTGTGACAGTGGTTCCAACATTAGCACCAAAAATAACGCCAAGGGATTGGGTAAAAGTCATTAGTTCAGCCTGGACAAAACTTACAAGCATTACAGTGGTTGCGCTGCTGGATTGTATTACCATGGTAACAAAGGCTCCTGCAACAAAAGCAAAGCATCTGTTACTGGTCAGGGCTGCAAGAATGGATCGCATCTGGTTGCCGGCAGTCTTTTTCATCCCTTCGCTCATCATTTCCATGCCGTAAAGGAAAAAAGAGAGTCCCCCAAACAATCCCATGACAAGAAATCCCCATGCAATTCCAGAACTTTGCGATGCTGATACACCTGTGCCTGCAATTGCAGACCCAATGATAAGACAAACCAATAAAAAAGTGATTAAAATTTTGTTCATAGGATTTTATTTACTTTATTTGTTCAACAATATCAAGTTAATACCAGATTACAAAAACTTGCAAATCATTTATGCCTGTGTTAAGTGGTAAAGCTTAGTGTAATGGTGAATTCAAGAGATAACGATGAAAGATAATAAATCTGTTTGTATCGGCCATCTAAAAATAGTTAAGCATCTTATCTTGGAAGTTGTAGATAAAAACTAAGAATTATTCAAGGGGGTTTCCATGAAAATTACTGATCCTGATGTTATAAAAAATGGTGAAAAAGATCTAATTCAAGCTGTAAAAGATGACCTTGACCTGGATACAATCAAAAAAATTATGCAAAACAAGATAAACGCAGAATCTCTCTCATCCAAAGGAGGGGAAATTGTTGTTCATAACAATGAAATTGCCTTCAAGTTAGATTTCAGTATTGAGATAAGCGGCAGCCTCATGTTTGACAGGCAGGGCAATTATATTTCTGAATCTGATGAAGAAGATGCCCTCCCGATTGATGATCTTGACCCTTTTACTGAGGAACCTGATCCAGAAACAGATCTTGAACCAGATTCTGAGGAAAAAATTGAGGATATAATTGAACTGGGACCTGAGCTGAGAACTTCATCAGACTCTGAATCAGAGATTGAATTGAGCCCTGAATCTGAGCCTGAACCAGAATCTGGAATCAGTGAAAATGATGATATCCAGGATAATATTGTTGATGAAGATATCAATGAAATACTTAAAGAAAGCAGTGATATATGGGAGAACAAAAAAGATGAATGATGATGCAGTCGATATCAAAAAATTAAAAAGTTAAGATCAGGAACTCCCGCCTTTAAACAGGCAAACTTCTAACAGCGGACAATCCCTGCAAAAAGGTTTCCTTGCATTACAGATTTCCCTGCCAAAATAGATAAATTGTAAAGATATATCACTCCAAGATATTTCAGGAATCAAATCCATTAACTCATACTCAACTTTTACAGGATCTTTTTTTTCTGTCAGGCCGAGACGGTTGGAGATTCTTAAAACGTGAGTGTCCACAACAATTGTCTGATGCCCAAAAGCTGCAGACAAAACTACATTAGCAGTTTTTCTGCCTACTCCGGGCAGTTTAACAAGTTTATCCATATCTTCAGGCACTATGCCATCATACTTGTTTAAAATTTCAAGGGCACAGGCTTTAATATTTTTCGCCTTATTATTATAAAAACCGGTGGAATATATTATCTGTTTTATGGAATCTAAAGGAGCACTGCTCAAGCTGCCGGGATCAGGATACTTTTTAAACAGTTTTTTTGATACCTTATTCACCTGATTGTCTGTACATTGTGCTGACATAATGGTAGCAATAAGCAGTTGAAAAGGTGTTTTGTGCTCAAGCTGAGTCTTGACAACAGGATATCTCTTCTTTAATGTTTGAACAATTTTTTTTATTTTTGATGCATTTAATTTCATAAAGCACTTATATATGAAGATGACAAAAACCTCAACAGGCTGTTACAAAACGCTAATTTCTCCAATTTCGGCGTTGGAAAAAAAATTTGATCTTCGGAATACTGCATGTATGCCTGTGGTCAAATTTATTTTACGCCTTGAACTTGAAAAAAATTATCTGTTCTGTAACAGCCTGTTATGGTACTAAGAGAAAACACTATTGAAAGATAAAACAAACAAACAAATTAAAGGTTTAGGTCTCTGCTCAGGTGGTTTGGACAGTATCCTGTCTGCCATGCTGCTTCAAGATCAGGGTATTGACATAACCTGGATCAGCTTTGAAACTCCTTTTTTCTCATCAGAATCTGCTCAAAAAGCTTCCATACAAACCAATATCCCTCTGATAACCCTTGATATCACAAAAGAATATATGGAAATGATGAAAAATCCCAAAGCCGGGTTTGGCAAGAACATGAACCCCTGCATGGACTGTCACACATTGATGTTTTCCATGGCAGGAAAAATTCTTGAAAAGAAAAAGTTCCATTTTCTATTCAGTGGAGAGGTTCTTGGACAGAGACCAAAATCCCAGAATAGAAATTCACTGCGCTATGTGGAAAAAAACTCAGGTTATCAAGGATTGATTTTAAGGCCTTTGTGCGCACAATTACTGCCGGAAACCGTGGTGGAACAAAATGGCATGGTTGACAGAACAAAACTTTTAAATATTTCAGGAAGATCAAGAAAAATTCAACTGCAAATGGCTCAAAAATATGGAATTAAAGAGTATCCATCTCCTGCCGGCGGCTGCCTTTTAACAGATAAGATTTTTTCTAAAAAATTGAAAGATCTTATGGACAGTAAAAAAGATATGGATAAAAATGAATTGTACCTTTTATCCCATGGAAGGCATTTCAGGCTTGATTCAAAAACCAAGGTCATTGTAGGACGGTCAGAAGAGGACAATAACAATCTGATTAAATATTTTAATGATGACAAAGATATCTTATTAAGACATGCCACTATGGCAGGGCCTGATGTTATTGTTTCAGGTGATTTAAATCTGGAAAACATTCAAACCGCTGCCATGATTTGTGCAGGTTATACCAAGTCAAAGCCTGGCGTGATTGCCAATATTAAAGTAAAACAGAAGCAGGATGAAACTATCCTTAGTGTACAAACTGTCAAACGCTCAGAATTCAAACATCTAATGATATAGATAGTGCCGACCAAAAAATCGTTAATTTGCACAATTACGGCGTTGGGAAAAACCAATTTTATAAAAGCAGATAATCCTCGAAACACTACTCTCTGATCTTCACAATTTTGCTTTTAACTGTCCGCATGCCGCAAGGATATCATCACCCTTGCTCTTTCTTGTCATGGCAGTAAGATTATTATCAAGCAGAATCTGCAAGAATTCACTGATCTCTTTTTTAGATGGACATTTAAATCCGGTTTTTCCACACTGATTAAATGGAATCAGATTGACCTTTGCTTTAATTGGAGATAAAAGTTTTACAAGCTTTAAAGCATCATCTTGTGAATCATTCACGCCCTTCATTAAAATATATTCAAAAGTAATTTTGTTTCTTGGTTTGATGATAAAAGTCCGGCAGGCTTCCAACAAAAGCTTTAAGGGATATTTTTTATTAATTGGCATTAATTTTGTTCTCAAAGCATCTGTGGTTGCATTTAAAGAGACTGCTAGATTTACCGGAGTATCATGGCCCAATTGTGTTATTTTTGGGACAATACCGCAGGTTGAGACAGTTACCCTTCTTGATGAAAACTTAAGTCCATTATCACTGTCAGTAATAATACTCAATGATTTTAAAAGGTTGTTATAATTAGCAAGGGGTTCACCCATTCCCATAAAGACAATATTGGAAAGTTTTAAAGGATCTATATTTTTTTTAATAAGATAATATCTTGCATCCCTGATCTGTGCAATTATTTCACAGACATTCAGATTTCTGATAAAACCACCTTGTGCAGTCAGACAGAACCTGCAATCTTGAGCACACCCCACCTGGGAAGAGACACAAATGGTGAAATGATCCTTTTCAGGAATAAGCACAGACTCAATATGCTGCCCGTCTTCAAGTCTTAATAAAAATTTTTCAGTTTTATCAGCAGAAACCTGTTTATCATCAATGGTAAGGCGTTTGATATAAAAATGATTAGCCAGTTTTTTTCTTAAATCCTTGGAAAGATCGGTCATCTGTTCAAAACTGTCTGCCTGCAGGATATAGAGCCATTTGAACACCTGATTTACCCGAAAGGATCTGACACCCTCTCCTTGAAACCAGTCAGAAAGTTCATCTTTTGTAAAATTAAGTATATTTTCCACACTCACCTTTTAGATCTAACAGTTAATTTTCTGAATATTTGGCGGTCTTTTTGACCCGTTCCTATATACACATACCTTCTGCAAATATTCAATACTTGAACATAATTTTTGTCATGTGGTATAATCATATTTTATATTTTGGTTGACTTTAATAAAGTCCCTGTCTTAATTAATATTGAAAATATGTTTACGGATAAACAGAGGTAAATTATCAGCATTTTCAAAATATCAGTCTGGAACAGGGGAACAAAAATGGAACAAAATTCATCTAAATTATTGGTCAGTTAGCAATGAATGATAATAAAAATCTCATAAATGTATATCAAACAGATGATTTACTACCTCACAGCGAAGACAGATACAACAGGATGCTTGAAAATCTCAAAGAAGAATTTCTTTTTTTTACCCATGATACAGACAAAAATTTCTTTTTATTAAGCCCGTCAGTAAAAAATATTTTAGGATATACCCAGGAAGAATATAAAAAAAATGTTGATTCTGTGTGGACTAATCACCCGGTCAATGAGGATGGCCGCAAGCATACACAGCTAAGCCTGGATGGGATAAGGCAGCCTCCTTATGAGGTTGATGTGTATCACAAAGATGGATCAGCAAGACGACTGGTTGTAATTGAAACACCTATCCTGGATAATGATGGAAATGTAGTCTTTGTTGAGGGCATGGCAAGGGATATTACACAGAAACGAAAAAATGAAGAAAAACTTGAAGAGTATCGTGAACATTTAGAAGATCTGGTGCAGCATCGGACAATAGAGTTAAAAAATTCTCAACAAAGGCTGTTGGAAATCATCGATTTTCTTCCTGACCCCACCTATGTTGTGGACAATGACAAAAAAATTATTGCATGGAATAAAACCCTTGAGAAGATACTCGGTATTTCTAAAAACAAGGCAATGGGAAAACATTTTCATGAATTAATCAAACCGTTTTATGGTGATAATGCCCCATTATTGATTGATTTGATAGAAGTTGAACCGGCTAATCCCATTTTCAGGAATTTTAAAATTTCCAAAACTGACAAGCTCCTTTTTACAGAACGTTTTATCCAGTCAATGTATTCTGGCAAGGGAGGATATGCATGGATTACTGCAACCCCGATATTAAATAAGGAAGAAATCTCTGTCGGTGCAATCGAGTCTATCAGGGATGTCACCCATGTAAAAAATGTGGAAAGAAAAATTGTTGAGAATGAGCGCCAATTGTCTACCCTTATGAATAACCTTCCTGGTATGGCGTACAGGTGGGTTAAAAAGAAACAATGGATTTTAGAATTTGTCAGCAATGGCTCTCGTCTTGTTACTGGTTACCCACCATCATTTTTCATAGGAAAAGAGTTGAAAAATATTAAAAACCTGATTCATCCCGATGATCGTGGCAGGATTCCAAAAGAGATATTCAATTCAATTATTAATAAGGGGAAAGCATCCCATATTGAATACCGCATTATTAATTCCCAGGGAGATGTTAAGTGGGTTTTTGATAAAGCAGAGAGTGTTTTGTTTGATGATGACAAAATAGTTGCAATAGAGGGCTTTATTGCCGATTTTACCGTTTTTAAACAAATTGAGCAGACACTTCGCCATGAAAATTTTTATCTTAGATCCACCATAAAGGACAGATATAAATTTGACAATATCCTGGGAAGCTGTCGTGAAATGAAGGATGTATATGAACTCATCCTGAAGGCAGGCAGAACCCGGGACAGTATTTTTATATTCGGAGAATCAGGAACAGGGAAAGAATTGGTGGCAAGAGCTATTCATAATGCTTCAGATCGCCATGATCAAAAATTTGTTGCTATCAACTGCGGAGCAATTCCTGAAACCTTGATAGAAAGCGAGTTTTTTGGTTCAGCAAAAGGTGCTTTTACAAGTGCAACTACAGATAAAAAAGGATATCTTGATCTGGCTGACAAAGGTACGCTTTTTCTCGATGAAATAGGTGAAATCAGCATGAGCCTCCAGGTAAAGCTTTTACGTGCTATTGAAGGGAGTGGCTACTCTCCAGTCGGCAGTAATAAAATCAAGAAGCCTGACTTAAGAATCATTACAGCTTCTAATAAAGATCTTTTGACTCTTGTGAAAAAAAATCGTATCAGAGAGGACTTTTTTTTCAGGGTGCATGTTTTGCCAATTCATCTCCCTCCCTTAAGGAAAAGAGGAGATGATATCCTAATTTTGATTGATCATTTTTTAAGATTATACAGTAAAAAACATACACTATTAACTTTGACTCCCCAGGATCTTATAAAATTAAAAAATTATCGTTGGCCAGGCAATATCCGTGAATTGCAGAATGTTATCAGACGATATATCACTTTGAAAAATCTTGATTTTCTGGGGGAATCAAATTATAAGGATATGAAATCTGAAAAGAATATACAGAGCAGTGATACTTCTGAAAAAAAGATTCCTCTGAAAAAAGCTCTGGGTGATTTTGAAAAAAATTACATCCAGGATGTTTTAACTCAAAACCAATGGCATAAAACCAAAACTGCCAAAATTTTAGGTGTTTCAAGGAAAACACTTTTCAGAAAAATGAAAAATTGTGGGTTACCATAGGCTCGAAATGGGTCATTTTTAACCCATACAATATTAATCTAATTTGGCGGGGATTCCAGCCTTTATCATGTTGCTATTGAGTCATTTTTGACCCACTTTTAATTTTTTCTATATTTTACTCCTTTCTTGTTGATCTGATTAATTAATTGAAATCACAGCTTTTTTTTGGGTTGTATAGGGTTGGCACGACTATTGTAATAAATGTTGTAATAGTTAATGAATATTATTTTTTAAATATTGTTTTTAAGTTGATGGGGCAAGCAGAAATTAAAGGTCAAAGTATATTTAATAATATCATAAATCAGGAGGATCAACATGTTAAAATTACTAAGGATTGATTTGGATCAACAAAAGTTTAATTTGGAAGAAATGCCCAGGGAGTATGAAAAACTTGGAGGACGGGCATTGACTTCATCAATTGTCAACAGGGAAGTTTCTCCTGAGATTGATGCTTTAGACTCAGAAAACAAGTTAATATTTGCAGCAGGTATTCTTGCCGGAACCAGCTTTGCAAACAGCAGCAGGCTGTCTGTTGGTTCCAAAAGCCCTTTAACAGGAGGGATCAAGGAAGCCAATGCTGGAGGAAATGCAGCATCCAAGCTTGCAAAACTTGGAATTCAGGCTGTTATCCTTGAGGGTAGTGCCAGAACTCTTACAACACTGAAAATTGATGATAAAGGAGTCTCCTTTATTGATGCCGGCTCAGCAAAAGGAGTGGGTAATTATCAAATTATTGAAGATATGAAAAATCAATATGGGGAGAAAATTTCTATTATCTCCATTGGACCTGCTGGCGAGCGCCAGTTAAAAACTGCTTCCATATCAACAACTTCACCTGATTTTCATCCGCGCATGGCTGCAAGAGGCGGACTGGGTGCGGTGATGGGATCAAAAAATGTAAAAGCTCTTGTCATTGACAGCCAAGGTGCCAAAGGCGTTGAGATACAGGACAAAGATGCTTTTAAGGCAGCAGCTTCAAAATTTGCCAAAGGTGTTCTTGCATATCCCATGATTGAGGCATTAAATGCTCTTGGGACACCGGTTCTGGTTAATATGATTAATGGCATGGGATGCCTTCCGACACGTAATTATTCGGTTGGTCAGTTTGATAAAGCCCAACAGATTTCCGGCGAACATATTGCTGAACTCATGGCCAAACGTCCCAATGCTGCTTCAGGCCATAAATGTATGACAGGATGTGTGATCGGCTGTTCAAATGTATTCACCGACGAAAAGGGAGAGGTTATTGTTTCAGGTCTTGAATATGAATCAATAGTTCTAACCGGTTCCAACTGTATGATTGATGACATTGATATAATTGCCAGGATCAACCGGGCATGCAACGACATTGGTGTGGACACCATGGATGTGGGAGCAGCTATTTCCCTTGCAATGGAGGCAGACATCCTGAAAATGGGTGACGGAGAAGGAGCTTTGGCACTGGTAAATGAGATCAGAGAAGGTACAGATAATGGTAATTTAATTGGCAGCGGCTGTAAAGTTACCGGTGAAAAACTGGGCTCAAAAAGAATTCCCCATGTCAAGGGCCAAAGCCTTGCCGCTTATGATCCCAGGGGATTAAAAGGAACGGGTACAAGTTATGCCACATCAGCCATGGGAGCTGATCATACCGTTGGAAATGCTATCCCCAGCCCATTGGGGGACTATGACCCTGCATCACCGGATGGACAGTGGCAGATGTCATCTTTTCTCCAGATTTATCACGCAGCCATAGACAGTCTTGGAATTTGTCTTTTTGCCTCCCTGCCGGCACTTGATTTTGCCGATATCCAGGGACACATGGTCAAGGGAGTGGAAGCCCTGTTTGGTGGAACCCTTGACAAGGACTACCTGGTGCAGCTTGGCATGGCTGTTTTGAAAGCGGAAAGAGAGTTTAACAAAGGTGCTGGCTTTACAAAAGAAGATGATCGTCTGCCTGAATTTTTCAAACAGGAACCGCTCCTGCCTTCAGGAAATGTTTTTGACGTAACAGATGAAGATCTTGACAAGGTAAATGAACTTTAATTTTAAGGAGATAAAATATGGCTTCTGAAGAGTATTATGAAAAACTCTCATACCCGGATGCACCCAAAATTGTGACCAGCCAGATTCCAGGCCCCAAAACCAGGGTTATGCTGGAAAAGGAACTAGCCAATGAAACCCCGACCCGTATCGCCCCAATAGGTATTCCCCTGGCATGGGAAGAGGCTGCCGGAGCTACATTTAAAGATCCGGACGGGAATGTATTCATTGATCTGTCATCCGGCGTGGCTGTGAACAATGTGGGTCATTCCCACCCGGAAATTGTTGATGTGGTTAAAAAAGAGTGCGGCCGGCTCATGCATACGCCTGACGGTACATGCAGAAACCGGCAGAAACTTGGAGCAATGCTGTCTGATATGGCACCGGGCAATCTTAAAAATAATGTAAAAATGGCATATGGATTGAGCGGCAGTTCTGCCAATGAAATTGCAATAAAATATGCAAGGGCTTCAACTGGAAAGTCCATTATTCTTGCGTTTCAGGGAGCCTATCATGGTTCCATAGGCACAACCCTTTCATTGACCACTTCACCTACTTTCCGCAGCAAGTACCGTCCCTTTATGCCCTTTGTTGAAAGACTGGGGCCTTACCCGTATTGTTACCGCTGCCCCTATGATCTGACCCACCCTGAATGTGATCTTAAGTGCGCCAAATATGTAGAGTTTCAATTAACTGATCCTTACGGCGGAATTGATGTGGACAATGTGGCTGCACTGATCCTTGAACCCATGCAGGGTGAAGGCGGATATGTACCTCCTCCTAAAGGCTGGATGGAATATATTTATGGCCTTTGCAAAAGGCTTGGCATCCTGGTGATTGATGATGAAGTCCAGATGGGGATGGGACGTACCGGAACCATGTTTGCTGTTGAACATTTTGATGTTGAACCCGACATTATTACCATGGGAAAAGCATTGGGCGGGGATCTGCCCTTTAGTGCAGTTCTTTGCCGGTCTGATCTGGTCCAGGATCTGGAGCCTTTCAGTCATGTTTTGACAGCTGTTGGTAATTCTACGTCCTGTGCAGTTGCCTGCAAAAATATTGAATTGATGCAGGACGGCCTGTTGGATCGGACAAAGGAGATGGGTTCCTATGCCATGAACAGGTTCAAAGAGTTGGCAGAGCAAAGAGAAGTTATCGGTGATGTCCGTGGTATGGGATGGGGTATTGCCATGGAACTGGTCAGTGATCAAGAAACCAAAACACCCCTTTCCATGGCTGAGGTTGTCCGAATCGTCTGGATGTTGAGAGACAACGGGGTTTATGTACTGCCATGCGGCCGATATGACAACATACTGCGTGTTATCCCTCCCCTGGTCATATCCAAAGAACTGGTTGACAAGGGAATTGATATTATCGCAGACGTACTTGAAACTGCTGATATGGCTCGTTACAGCCTGAACTGGAACATGGGCTGATTAATATATATGACTGTCAAACTGACCATTAAACTATTTGGAACCCTGGGGTTAAAGATTCCTGATTATAACCATGATAAAGGTATCATGATTGATGCCCCTGACAATGTAACACCTGCAGATCTTTTAAAGGATTTGCAGGTGCCATTGTCCCATGTGGGTTTTATAAGTTGTGAAAACCGTTCGATTAAGGCAGATACACCTCTTTCTGATGGAATGGTCATTCACTTTTATTCATTGGTCAGTGGAGGATAACGTTTAAAACAAAAGAAATTGGTCCATTAATTTAAGATTTAATAATCTTGTCAAAAAGGAGAAAAAATGAAAAAAGTCACATTTTTTAAAAAACTATCACTAATTTTTACTGCCTTGCTTTTATGCTCCATGTTTACTATTGGTTCCTCATTTGCAAAAGACAAAGTCTATCGATGGAAACTTCAATCTGGATATCCCCATGGAGATCTATCTTTTGAATTACTGAAAGGATTTGCCGCTGATGTAAAAAAATTCAGTAATGGCAGACTTTCTATCTCTGTTTTCGCTGATTCCGAGATAGTCCCTTTGGAGCAGCTTTTTGAATCAACCCAAAAAGGTGTTATTGATATTCTTCATTGCATGGGGGCCTTCTGGGGCGGCATTCTTCCTGTGGGAGAGATAGAATTTGGAATTCCTTTTGCCTATACTATAGATGAAGCCGACACTTTTGATGCCAAAGCACAAATCATAAGGGATTTTTACTATGACAAAGGATTTGTTGATCTACTAAGAGAGGAATACAGCAACCATGGTCTTCACTGGCTGGATATGCACACCTATGGCGGACCTTTTGTACTCTCTACCAAACCATTGAATACTTACGATGACTGGAAGGGTGTCAAGGTCCGCGATGAGGGGATCTATACCCAGTTCCATAATATGATTGGTGCAAGGGGCACCTATGTTTCCGGTGGGGAAGCATATATGGCTTTAAAGCTTGGAACACTGGATGCCAGTCAGTGGGATATCAGTGCAATATCAGGCCTTAAATGGCATGAAGTTGCACCTTATTGGGTCAAAACCGGAGATAATGATCATGTTATCGGTCATATGCTTGTCAATAATAAATCATGGAAGGCCCTTCCCGAAGATTTACAAAAAGCCCTTGAAAAAGCAGCCAAAAATTATTGGTCTGCCACAGTGAAAGGATATGGAGAAGAGTTTAAAAATGCTGAAAAAATGGTCAAAGCAGGCACACTAAAAGAGAGCGTAGTATCACAAGAAGCAATAGAAAAACATAAGAAGATAGCATATGAAATCTGGGATGAAGTTGCAAAAAGAGATGCAGCATCTGCTAAAGCAATTAAAATGATAAAAGAGTGGAGAGGTGTTAAGTAATTTTTTAACACATGAACAAAAGGTTTTGAAACCAGGAAATGCCAAATCTCCTGGTTTCAAACTTTAAAAAAAAGGATTGACTGATGATAAAAGGTATAAAATCTTTTTTCAAATTTATCCATATGATAAGCAGCAGGACTGGCGATGGCTTAAGCATTTTAATTATGGTTATTATGTTTTTTACTACCATTGAAGTAGTATTAAGGTATGTATTTAACAGTCCCACAATCTGGGTCTGGCCGTTGAGCAGACAGATCTTTGGTGTCTATATTCTTTTTGCCGGAATCTATGCAATGTCAAAGAATGCACATATCAAAATTGAAATTTTTCATAACCTGTTTTCAAAAAAAGTAAAACAATTTGCCAATATAATTACTTTAATATCTTTTACTCTTTTTATGGGAGTATTGATCTGGCAGGGATCATGGATGGGACAAAATTCTCTCTCATCCGGTGAAACTGCCCATGGTGCATTCAGAATTCCTTTATATCCATTAAAAATTTTAATTCCTTTGACAGCTGTATTATTTTTACTGGAAGGCTTTTACGTCCTTTCAAAAACCAAAGAGTGATTGCTGTCAATGAACGTATAACTGCCACAGGCATATTTGGTCTAAACCTTATTGTCCATAATATCCTGAAGCGCAGAAACTAACCTTAAGGCCACATGTAAAATATAAAAGAATCATGAAATTTATCATTACTTCTTTTATATAAAACAGGAAAGATATTTTTATGAGTATTGAAATAATTACACTGCTGCTGTTCGGAGGGCTCATGCTCCTCATCATCCTTGGTGTGCCAGTAGCGTTTGCCCTTGGTGGTATTACAGTTCTTTTAACATACATTCTGGAAGGTTCAACTACTCTTTTTATTGTTGCGACAACAACTTATAAGCAGATAACAGACCCGAATCTTATTACCATCCCTCTATTTTTACTCATGGGAAATTTTTTACTTCATTCCGGCATATCTGATCGCATGTTCAAGGCACTTGGCTATTGGTTGTCAGGCATCCGTGGCGGCTTAGCCATCGTTTCAATCGGCGTATGCGTGGCTCTTGCAATGTGTGGCGGTTTCGGCCCTGGAATTTTAACAATGGGGCTGATTGCTGTTCCTGCAATGTTAAAACAATCCTATAGCAAATCACTCTCATTGGGATCTGTCATGGCAGGCGGAGTATTAGGAGAAATCATTCCCCCCAGTATTATTATGATTATCTTTGCCTATATTGCCAGGATTTCAATTGGAAAACTCTTTTTGGCAGGAGTTATTCCAGGACTTCTAACTGCATTTTTGTATGTGTTGTATATTACAATCAGAAGCCACATTCAGCCTGATTATGCTCCACCTTTTAAAGAAGAGGTAACATGGAAACTTCGAATCGCATCTTTGAAGGATATCCTGCTTCCAGCCTTGTTGATCGTCCTTGTACTGGGTTCTATTTTTTTCGGGATAGCCACACCTACTGAAGCAGCAGGCGTGGGTGCTACAGGTGCTTTTCTGATTTGTATAATTGTAAAAAAAATGTCATGGAAAGTATTGTGGGAATCCTGCAGGCAGACCATGTCAATCAGTGGTATGGTTTTCTGGATTCTAATTGGTGCTACTCTATTCAGTGTTTTTTACACAAGTCAAGGTGCGCAGTCGCTTGTAACAGAACTTGTCAGCAGTCTTGAAATTAACCGCTGGATTATCCTTGCTTTTATGCAACTCATCCTTCTTATTCTTGGCATGTTCATGGATGATTATGCGGTTGTAACCATATGTTCACCAATTTTTGTTCCCATAGCCATTGTTCTTGGATTTGACCCCATTTGGTTTTCCATAGTTTTTATTCTCAATATGCAGGTGGCTTACCTGACACCTCCCTTTGGATGGGCTTTGATAATGATGAAGGGCGTTTCTCCGCCAGATATTTCAACAAGAGACATCTGGCGCTCAGTTCCCCCTTTTGTGCTTATACAGTTAATTGTTCTAATACTTGTAATGATTTTTCCACAACTGGCCTTATGGCTGACGGATAAAATGATGTAATTTTTAAAAAAAGGAGTTAATACCAATGATTAATGAAAAAGATTTAGCCAAGCTATCTTACAGGGGAGCACCTAAAATAGCTAGTGAAGGATTTCCCGGCACTAAAACCCAGGAATATCTTGATATGGCGTTTGACAATGAATCCATGGCCAGGGGTGGCGGACGGTTTCCCCTTGTCATGGCAGAAGGGAAAGGGGCAACCATAAAAGATGCCGATGGCAATTTGATGATTGATATCACAGCCGGTGTGGCCGTGAATGCAGTAGGCAGGTGTCATCCACGGGTCATTAAAGCAATGAAAGACCAGATGGGCACTATGATGCATGCCATTGATTTTTCAAGTGTACGACGAACAGAACTTTCAAAGAAGGTAGCCGGCATCATGCCCAAAGGACTGAAAGATAATTGTATCAGCTATTTTACCCAGTCCGGCAGCGGGGCAGTTGAAACGGCTTTAAAATTTGTCAGAAAAATAACGGGGCGAACCCAGGTGGCTGCTTTCCATGGTGCCTACCATGGCGTCTGGTTTGGATGTAACTCTCTGACAACCGGAGACCAGTACAGGAAAGGATATGGTCCTTTTATCCCGGGTGTCATTCATCTGCCTTACCCGTATTGCTACCGGTGCAGTTTTGGACTTGAGTACCCTAAGTGTGAGCTGCAATGTGCCAAGTATGTAGACTATGTGTTGAATACGCCTTATACAGGAGCTGACGATGTGGGTGCATTGATCATTGAAGCCCAGCAGGGTGAAGGTGGGTATGTACCGCCCCCACCAGGTTATCTTGAAATAGTGAAAAAAGCGTGTGAAAAACATGGTGCACTCTATATATCCGATGAAGTACAGGCAGGGGCTGGCCGTACCGGCAAGATGTGGTGCATTGAGCATTCAGATGTTGAACCCGACATGATTACGTGGGGTAAAGGCATGGGCGGGGATGTTCCCATGGGCGGATTAACCATTCGTAAAGATCTTGCCGAAAAGATAGAAGACCATTCACAACCCAATACTTTTGCCGGAAATGGAGTATCAAGTGTCGCCTGCATGACTAATATAGATATTCTGACTGAAAATGATCAAGCCCTGATAAAACGAGCAGGAGATTTAGGTGAGCAGATTAAAACCTGGATCAGGAAAGGCGGTAAAGATTTAGAGACTATAGGAGATGTGCGCGGCAAAGGATTGATGATTGGTATTGAAATGGTGGAAGACAAAGAGACCCGTGAACCCCTTAACCAGGAGGCCGTTGGGAACATCATTGGCGGGTTGCTTGGACGGGGTATGATCATGGTGCCCTGTGGCAGGTTTGGAAATGTTTTCAGGTTTATGCCGCCTTTAGTAATTACAAAAAACTACGCCAAAAAGGCTGTAGATATACTGCTTGAGACTGTCAAAGAGTCAGTATAAGAACTTGCTTTTTTTCAATCAAATATGGATTTACAGGGAAAATATAACCTTTTTCAACAATGGAGTATCAAGAGTTGCCTGACAGTAAATATGGTAAGTATATTATAAACAATCCGCTGTCAATTGCACCGGATTATATACAGACAAAAGATATCAAGGGAGTAACGTTCCCAAATGAAATTTTTATGAGTTCAGACCTTGTTAAAAATGCTCCGGTAATAATTGATATTGGATGGTGTTTTACAGTTCCTGATCCTGATCCTGTTGAGAAGATTCATTCACATCCCTATGATACTATTTTGTGCCTAGTTGGTTCAGATTCTCAAAACTCGTCAAATCTTGGTGCAGTATTGGAAATAAAGCTGGGTGAAGAAAAACATGTGCTAACCCAGACATGTGCAATCTATATCCCAAAAGGACTTGAACATGCCCTGCTCATCCATAAAGAGGTAAGCAGGGCATATCTCAAGATTGAATTTGCCCTTACTGGTGCAAACACTACTAAATGAAACAGAGGTTAAAATTATGAGTTTGGAAAACAGCATATTAGCAGGGAAAACAATATTAATTGTTGATGATGAACCTGATGTGTTAGATTCTCTGACTGAACTTTTGGATATGTGCAAGATAGATGCGGCTTCTTCTTTTGAAAAAGGAAAGCAACTGCTTGAAAGTCAGAATTATGATATTGCAATTTTGGACATAATGGGGGTTAAGGGATTTGAACTGCTCAAAATTGCAAACGATCAAAAAATTCCTGTTCTCATGCTGACTGCCCATGCCTTATCAGAGGAAAGCCTTAAAAGATCTGCACAGGATGGTGCTGCCTATTTTGTACCCAAGGACAAAATGGCTGATATTGCAATTTATGTGGCTGATGTACTAAAAGCATTATATGAGAATAAAAGCACCTGGAACAAATGGTTTGAAAGACTAAGCGGATTCTATGACAATCGGTTTCACGGGACAGACTGGAGAGAAAGAGAAAAAGAATTCTGGCAGAAAAAAATAAAAACTAAGTTTTAAATTTTTCCGTAAACTATCTAATA
>JBDLIV010000010.1:0-18051 GCA_039714675.1 Thermodesulfobacteriota bacterium | reverse complement strand
AACACCGCCAACTCTGTGGTGGCAGTAAGTAAGTCTTGAACCTGTGATATCTTCCAGGGCATCAAGGATATCTTCCCTGTCATCAAACATATATAGAATAGGGGTAAAAGCACCAAGATCAATCACATAGGCACCAACTCCCAGGAAATGGCTTGCTATTCTGTTAAGCTCAACAGTTATAACCCTGATATATTCAGCTCTTTCAGGAACTTCAATTCCAGCCATTCTTTCAATCAAAGCGCAATAGCCGTGGTTGTATGCTATTGCTCCGCCATAATCCATCCTTCCTGTATTTGGATAGAATCCAGACCATTGACGGCACTCTGCCATTTTTTCATGCATGCGGTGTCCATAGCCAAGAATAGGGTCTATGCCCATTGCATGTTCACCATCCATCTCCAGAACAATACGAAGAACACCATGGGTACATGGATGCTGTGGCCCCATATTAAGCAGAAATTTATGCTTTTCATCGGGATCTTGAATAGTACTGAATCTTGTTGTAAGTGTTCCCATCAGCTTGACTCCACAGGTTTATCATCTTTTTTGTCTTCAGGTTTAACTTCAGGTTCTACTTCAGATTTGGCTTTCTTCTCTTTTGCTTTAACAGCTGATTTCTTTTTTACAGATTTGGCAGGTTGATCCTGTGACTCTTCACCTCTTGTGATTCCCTCAAGACTTTTCAGTTTTTTATCACTTTTCAGCAGAGGATTGAGATCACTATCTTCATCATCAAGGATAAGAACTCTCAAATCAGGATGATCTAAAAATTTTAACCCGTAAAAATCATGGGTTTCACGCTCATGCCAGTTGGCACCATGAAAAATATCACAGATTGTAGAAATTGCACCATCTCTGGTTTCTGCTTTTGCATTAACATGGCAGGATTCTTCAAAATGTCCAAACTGATAAACAGCCTGAAAACCTGATTCAATATGAACAGCAGTGACAAAATCAAGATAAAACTCTTTTTCAAGCATAATTTTTGCAAAATCTCTTACCTGAGCTCTGTCCAGCAAAACTTCAACATGGTAACCCTGTTTTTTATAATCAGCTTCAACAGCCTTTATTTCAAGACCATTCAGTGTTTTCACCAATTCAGTTGAGAGACTCATTATGATTTAATCTCCGGATTTTCAGGCATTTTGCGCTGTGGCCATGGATAGCGCCCACCTGTAATTTTTTCCTGCAGCTTGAGTATCCCGTCTATAAGGGCTTCTGGTCTTGGCGGGCATCCTGGTATATAGACATCAACAGGTATGAGTTTGTCAACACCTTCAATTACATTATAATTTTCTTCAACTGCAAAGGGTCCACCTGATATAGAGCAGTTTCCCATTGCAATAACCCATTTGGGAGAAGGCATCTGCTCATATAAAGTGATAACTGCCGGCGCCATTTTCTTGTTAACTGTTCCAGAGACAATCAAAAGATCGCACTGCCTTGCAGATGGTCGAAAAACCTCTGCTCCATATCTTGAAATATCAATTCTTGCCATACCCGTTGCCATCATTTCAATGGCACAGCATGCAAGCCCGAACGTCATGGGCCACAAAGAATTAGCCTGACAGACTTTAAGAACCTTGTCTGTCAACAGCAACTGACTGAGCATTGCACCTTCATGCTCAATTGAACCTTGCTCAAATTCTGTTTTTAGCCCTGCAGCAAACGTATCAATTGGTTTTATCTGACTACCCATAGGTTTTATTTGGCTATTTTCCTCTCCCACTTAAAAACTCCTTTAACCCATGCATAAATTATTGCAAGGGATAAGATACCAATAAAAATAAATAATTCACTAATGCCTCTTACAGCACTTATTTTATCTGTATTATATATTGTAGCAACAGGGAAAAGGTAGAGAACATCAACATCAAATGCCAGGAAAATCAGTGCATATAAATAGTAGGAAATTCCAAAACGATAATCCCACATCTGTTTAAAGGGGTCAACGCCACACTCATAAGGTTGAAATGATTTTTTATATTCAATGGTTTTAGGACGGATATAGTAGGAAATAACAAAGGGGATAAAAACTGTGATACAGCCACCAGCAAGAAACAGGAGAATATACATAAAGTTGATCAGATCAATCTCATTCAAAACAAACTCCCTTAAGAATTATTAAAACTATTCTTCAAATATTCGGTGCGTTGTTTTAACAGAAAAAAATAAAAAGTCAAGGAAAAAATTAATTTTTTAAAAATTAATATATAAAATCAACTACTATTAGTTCCTCTCTCTATTTGACAAAACACCACCTTCAATGATATTGTAACACCCATGATAAAAGGAAGCATTGTAGAATATATAGACCAGCAGAAAATCATTGCTGCTGTTGTATTACAGGAAAAAAAAGGTAAGCTTGGACTGCTCAATGAGAACAATCGGGAGGTTAATTTTTCTGAAAAACGATTGTCTCATATTTCCCAGACATGTATTGATACATCCCTTGCAAGGCAATCAATTGTAAATCAGTTAAAACAGTGTGCCCAGGGTCGGGATAATCTTGCAAAAACCATTAATATAGTGGAATTATGGGAACTTTTTCACGAAGAGCCCGAAGAAATCGATCTTTCTGCCATGACTCTGTTTTGTTTTGACCCTCCTTTACATGCAGACCATGAAGCTGCTGTTATCCGTGCCTTTTTTAGTGACAAGCTATATTTCAAATTCAACAAAATGATTTTCATTCCCTATACTCTTGAACAGGTTGAAGAAAAAAGACGACAGATCAAAAGAGCTGAAAAACAAGGCAGGCAGATACAGAAAGGGTCTGTCTGGATTAACGATGTTTTGAACAATAAAAATGGCAGCGTTATATCTGCTGACCAGGATATCATCAATATTTTAAAATCCTATTATCTGTTTAATAATGATTCTGATTCCAAAATAATTGCCAGAAGCATCCTTAAAAAATCCCCCATTAATTCTGCTGAACAACTCTTTAATGTGTTTGTAAAAGCCGGCATCTGGGAACAGAATGAAAATATCAATATTTTATCTTTACAAATTCCAACATTTTTTTCTAAAGCAGTGCTGGCACAGGAAAAAAAGCTTGTTGATACTCCAATCAATATTTTTGATGATCCATTAAGAAAAGATCTTACACATATTCCTTTAATCACCATTGACGGGCAGTCCACACTTGATTTTGATGATGCAATAAGCCTTGAAAAAAAAGAAACCGGCTATACTCTTGGCATACATATCATTGATGTTGATGCATATATTAAACATGATGATCCCATTGATCTTGCTGCACGTGAAAGAGCAAGCTCAATTTATATGCCCGATGATAAGCTGCCCATGATACCTTCCAATTTATCGGAAGATCTTTGCAGCCTTAAAGAGAATGCAATACGACCAGGTATCAGCACCATGGTAAAAATGAACCGATTTTTTGAAATTCAGGATTTTAAAATCATCCCCTCGATTATCAAGGTTCACAAACAGATGAGCTATGCTGAAGCAAATCTGCTCAACGGCCAGAATGATCCTGTTACAACTCTTTATAAAATGGCCACACAACTCAGGGAGAAGAGACTTAAGGCCGGTGCTGTTCAAATCACACTTCCTGAAGTCAATGTGTGGATAGAGGAAAATCAGGAGATTGGATATTCAAAAATTGACAGGGAAAATCCTTCTCGCATGCTGGTTTCTGAAATGATGATCCTTGCCAATACTCTCATGGCACAATTTCTTGCCGACAATAATATGCCTGCTGTTTTCAGATCCCAGGCCGAGCCGTCCCAAAGACTTTTTAAAGGTATTGAGACATCTTTGATCTTAAATTTCATGCAGAGAAAACATTTAAGCCGCGCCGTCATCGGCACAAAACCCCAGGCCCACTCAGGCCTTGGTGTTAAGGCTTATGTCACAGCAACATCTCCCATAAGAAGATATCATGATCTTTTAACACAGCGGCAGATAAAATCTGTTCTCGGGTATAATAAAGCTTATTCCAAAGATGAGCTTGACTATATTCTCCAGTCTGTCTCCATAAATATTGCCAATGCCGGCAAGGCACAGGCTTTGCGAAAACGATACTGGATTACCAAACACCTGGAATCCATGAGAGGATCCACCTATGAAGCACTGGTGCTTGACAGCTACAGGGATCACTATAATATTTTAATCAAAGAATTCATGCTTGAAGCAAAACTTCCCACTGGCGGTATCAAGCCAAAAAGTGGAGATATTATCCAGGTCACTATCCAGCATGCAGATGCAAGAAGAGAACAGCTCTCCTTGTTTGCATGAACCGCAATGTACCCTAAAGGGCAGAAACTGGCGGATCTGGTTACCCACCACACAACAAAGCATGAAAGAATTTAATTGTTTAATTGTTCTTTCATATAAAATTAATGTTTGAAACTTCTCTGCCCTGTATAAACCATAGTTGCACTGTTTTCATTACACGCTTCAATGGACTGATAATCATTTAAAGATCCACCGGGCTGCACCACAGCCTTTACTCCCTGGGACAGCCCAACATCAATACCGTCCCTGAAGGGGAAAAAAGCGTCAGATACCATGCTCGATCCGATAAGGCCGCCTTTAACATCTTTAACATCCTTCTCAATCTGAGCTCTCTTGTCAGCATCCTTAAGATCGGCAAAACCAATATTGTATCTTTCAAAACAATACCTGTCGCTGAGTTTTCTATAGGCCTTATCCATGGCAATCTCTGCCACCCCTACCCTGTCCTGCTCCCCAGTTCCTATTCCAATGGTTGCATTATCTTTTACATAAATCACAGAATTAGATGTAATACCTGATTCCACAAGCCATCCAAACAGCATGTCTTCATACTCCTGTGCTGTTGGTTCACGATTAATCTTATAAGTTTTGCCTTTATAATCAGTGGAAGCTGTTATTAGATCTTTTTTTGACAAAGCCTGAGGAACAAATGACCATTGGGCAACCATGCCTCCATCCATTAAACTCTTGAAATCAATCACTCGTTCACCGATAAAACCTTGAAGCTTATCAATATTATTAATCCTTATCACCCGCAGGTTTTTTCTGGCACCAAGGATATCCATAACCCCATCTTCAAATTCCGGAGCCACAACAACTTCTGCATACTGGCTGGCTATAGCCTGGGCTGTTGCTTTGTCCACGGTTTTATTCAAGGCAATACAACCTCCGAATGCTGCCACACGATCTGCCATATAAGCTTTGTTATAGGCATCTTCAAGACTTTGAGCCCTTGCAGCTCCGCAGGGATTATTATGTTTAACAATTACAGCACATGGAGTATCAGTAAAATATCTTAAAATATTCAAGGAATTATCTGCATCAGTAAGATTGGTTTTTCCTGGATGCTTGCCAGACTGCAGCAGTTCAATATCAGAAACAAGATATTTACCAGGAACAATGGTCTTTGCATCCCCTAAAGCAAGGTTACCATTTACTAATTTGTAAAGAGCTGCTTCCTGGCCTGGATTTTCTCCATATCTCAATCCTTTGTTTACTCCTTCGATCACCCATGAAACTTTTTCATAAAAAAGAGTCTGCCTGTTTTTCCCATCAACAAAACTCACTTCCATTTGCGGGGTAAAATGATCATCCATAATTGTTTTATACATTTTTTTTAAATCTTCAGACATGACTTACTCTCCTGATTTATAGCATGATTGAACTTCATCCATATTTTTTGCTCCAAGGTAGCCTGCAATAGTTGTGTCATATAAAGCTGTATGGGAAAAGGCTTTTTGCGATAAAGCAAATCTATCCTCAAGTGACAGAGAGCCGTTATTAACCTTTAGTTTTTCCAAAATTTCAGTGTATGACAGGGGATCAACAACCGATGCCACCCTGATAAAATTCTTGGCAGATGCCCGGATCATGGTTGGCCCGCCTATATCAATATTGCCTCTGGCATCTTCCACAGTTACACCCTGTTTTGCAATGGTCTGACTGAAAGGATACAGATTAACAACAACCATATCAATTGCCCTGGCATCTGTTCTTTTCAGATCATCCTGATGTGCATCATTATAAGTTTCTGTCAAAAGCCCGAGGTAAATTTTAAAATCAAGGGTTTTAACAAGCCCACCCTGGGTTTCCGGCTGACCAGTATAATCAGACACCTTCTTCAGACAGCTTTCTGCCTTACTACCCAGAATTTCTTTAATTCTGCCATATGTTCCACCGGTTGAAAGAATCAAAATATCCGGGTTCATTTCTACCAATCCAGGAACAAATGTCTCCAACCCTGATTTATCAGATACACTCATCAAAACAGTTCTTATTTTCACATTGTTATCAATTTTTTCAACCACATTTTTACCCATGTTTTTTCCTTTCTCCATATACCTATGATTTCTTTTTATTATAAATTCAATCTATCACCATACTATACAACTTTAAACAAGACAAATTATTTATAAAATTTGAATATCTCCCATGAAGGAATTTATATAACCCGTTCAAGGCTGCTTACCTCAAATCCCCTGGATGTTTTTTTTTGTTAATGCTTACAAGCCCTTTTTTCAGAATTTTCAATGGAGAGATGAATAGACCGGTCCACGGTGTGTTCTCCGTTTGAAGCAGGTATCTGGATATCTTCCCATTTTTTAAGTGCTTTTGGATCATTCACGGCCAGAACCGGGCAATCAGCCCGAAAGCTGACACGCTCAACAACACTGCCGGCATACCATTTCCCTGCACTCATTTTTGTATGCGAACCAAGAATAATCAGATCCGCATCAATATTCCGGGCACATTTGAGCACTTCTTGATGCGGCAGTACACCACCCCAGATCTTATATTCATGGTCTGTTCCATCCAGATATAAATCACAGAAGTCCTGAAGTTTTTGTTTTAACACTTCCTTATCTGTTTTGTAGCAGGAGTGAGTATACTTTGGATATGGCGGAACCGGAATCATGAAAAACGGATAAAGGGTTGAATTGGAATTCCGGGATAATTTGACGGAAAAGCAAAGCGCACATTCGCAGGATATGGAAAAATCAATACCCACAACTATTTTTCTAAATATCAATTTCTCTTTTGGAACTATTTTGTTAACGATCATCACCGGACAGTTTTCCCGGGCTACTACACCCTGGACTGTACTCCCTATTTTCCCGGCAACCCTGACAACACCTTTTTTTTCAGCCTGTCTGGAATGTGGCCCTAAAATGATCAGGTCTGTATCCACTTCCCTTGCCACACGCAGTATTTCCTCCCATGGGAAACCCGTTTCAATGGTGAATTTAACACTGTTAAAACCGTTTAAAATTGTTTTATATGTGTTTTGCAGTTCACTTGCCACTGTTTCAAAATAGCCGGGGTAAACCATTATTTCATCATCGGTTTTATAATGTTTGATCTGTTCCCTGTTGTCTGTTGAAGCAGACTCAAGAACATGAAGGACGTTCAATTCGGTCTGATATTGTCTGGCAATATCAATGGCCGTCAATACCGATGCATCAGTGCGGGTCACCATATCAGTTGCCACCAGAATATTTTTAAACATGACTCCCCTCCTTATATTTAAGTATGATTTTATAAATTTTGTCCAACTTATTTCGCTCTCGTTCCTTAAGTTTATATCCCATCATAAGCCATTTTTATTTCTGTTTGGGTAATATCAATCATGGGATTTGAATCAATCCGGAAAGCCTGAATCAGAATACTTCTCATGACATCCTCAAGAGGCAATGCTGTATTCACACGAATGTGAAGAGCATTCCCGGTATATCTGAACCGTTCATACCTTGCGTTGAGTTTTTCAAAATGTTCAATTCTGGCATCTGAAACCGATGGACGAAACTCCCTATTTAACAGCCGCTCTTTAATTATTTCTTCTTCTGCACTGCATTCAATAAAAACAGGTTTAATACCTTTATCTTTTGCCAGATTGATCACTTCCCGGCGATACCTTGTCCTGCTGAAAGTTGCATCAAGAATCACCGAAGTTCCATTTTCAATCTCCTCTTGTGCAAGACATAAAAGCTTGCCATAGGTGAGTGAAGTGGCCAGAGATGAATATAACTTCTCTCCAAATAGCTCGACACCACTTTCATGGGGCTGCAAGCCGAAAATCTGCTTTCTAACGGCATCGGATCGATGCACTTTAATGCCGAAAATTTTTGATAATGCCTTTGCAATGGTGCTCTTCCCTGTGGCCGGCATCCCACAAACCACCCACAAGCGCGGTCTGAAAAACTGAAGCGCATATTCAGACGCCAGATCAAGATATTTGACAGCATCCAGCTGGGCTGATTTCCTCTCCCCCTTTGGAAGATCGTTTGACCGCAAAAAAATACAATTGACTTTACAGCGTACCATGGCCCGGTAGCATTTATAAAATGCAAGCATTAAAAACACATCCAACCCATTTGTCTGCCGAAGGAATTCATTCAAAAAGCACTCACCAAGCTCAGATTCTCCATTAAAATCCAGATCCATCAGAAGAAAAGCCAGATCGCTGATTACATCTATGTGGCGTAAGCAATCGTTGAATTCGATACAATCAATAATCTGAATTCCGGTATCGGTAAAATATATATGGCAGCATCGGAGATCTCCGTGGCAGTCACGAACTTTACCCCTCTTTAATCGATGGCTGAAATAAGAGTGACCATTTTTCAAAAAAGAGAGGGTTGCGCCCCGTATGGTTTCCCAGGTTTCTCTATCCAGCAGAGTTCTGCAACTCTCCTCTGTTTGCCTGAAATTTTCTTTGCAGGCATCTAAAATATTTTCCCACCCTTCCCCTGTATGGAATAATTCACTCTCAGGAGTCAGATGGTAGAATTTTACAAGCCTGCGGGCCAGTGCTACCATATCGAATTTACTGACCTCACCAGCCTTGATCAAATGCTGCAAGGACTGAGAATCGCTAAGCTGACGCATTCTGACTGCATATTCTATGGGTTCTCCTTTTCCTCCGAGAGAAATGGTGCCATTGTTACAGGTAACAACAACAACATCTATATAGGTATCCGTAGTCAGTCTACGATTTAAAATAATTTCTCTGCAGCAATAGTAACGGCGTTTTTCAAGGCTGGAAAAATCCAAGAACCCGAAATCAACAGACTTCTTTATTTTGTAGACATAATCTCCTGTTAAAAACACCTTTGAAATATGCGTATCCATCTGTTGGATACTTGAAACATGATGAGGATAAAACAAAGGTTTTTCCATTGCCTGGAATACCTGTCTCTGAATTTGATTGTCCATAATGGCTCCTTTGTGTCTTTAGTATTTACAAAAACACCTTCACCTGATCGGAGCGTGCATCATCAAATCATGGGAATAATTGTCAAAAAATCAATTCTGGTTAATCATCAACCACAGGGAAATAACCGTTATGAAAAAAACCTGTTTAGCTGTTACAGGTCAAAAGAGAAGAAAATCTTAGTGTGAATTACAACATATCTGTATATTATTCAATATACTTTCATTTGTAGTACATGTCAATAATCAGACAGAGTTTTGTAAATATTGCATCTTTTTCAAAAAGATCTCCTAATAATCATTACACAATTTTTGCTCAAAAAACAAACCGATTGGTTTGATTGATAGTAAAAATTCGAATTATTACAGCACAAAAGGCAGCTCAAAAAGATAAAGCAAGACAAATTAAATCTCTGTTTTAATTTGTCTTGCAAATTTTATCTCTTTGTTATATCAATTTGTGTGTTTTGCAACTACTAAATAGCAGGAATTTATATGAAAATAGTTATCCCTAAGTGTAAATTAATGGAGGTTTGAAACATGTCCGAACATAAGATTACAATTAATGGCAGTCTGCTTGCATTTGAACCCGGACAGACAATCCTGGAAGTAGCTGAGGGAAATGGTATTGATATCCCAAAACTCTGCCATCTCAAAGGTGCCAAGCCCACAGGCGCCTGCCGTATGTGCCTTGTGGAAATTGATGAATGGTGGGGTCTTTCAGCATCATGTGTCACGCCTGCTGCTGATGGTCTTGTTGTGCATACTGAGTCACCAAAGGTCATTAAATCCAGAAAAAACACTTTGGAACTTTTAATGGCATCGGGAAATCATAATTGTGCCATTGGGACTCCTGGCGACTCCAACTGGGAAGAGTTACAGGAAAAAGCCCATGAATATGATAAAGGTGCAAACCTCTGCCCTGCATGGGGTGACTGCGAACTCCAAAATTATGCCTACAGGTACCAGATAAAGGGAGACATGTTTGCTAAAGCTGAATGTCCCTATCCTCTTGAAGATACAAACCCATTTATAACAAGGGATTTTTCAAGATGTATTCTTTGCGGGCGCTGTGTTCAGGCGTGTAATGAAATACAGGTTAACCGTGCCCTGAGTATTGGACAGAGAAGCTCTGATGCCAAGGTTATTACAGGAATAGATACAACCCTTGCAGATTCAAACTGCGTATTCTGCGGTGAATGTATCCAGGTCTGCCCGGTTGGTGCTCTTGTTGAAAAAGATGTAGTGAAAATTAAAAATCACTGGATAAATGATAAAGTAAGAACCACATGCTCCTATTGCGGTGTGGGATGTCAACTGAACCTCCATGTAAAAGATAACAAAGTGATAAAAGTCACAGGTGTTGAAGATGCTGCTCCCAACTATGGAAGCCTTTGTGTAAAAGGCAGATATGGCTTTGATTTTATCAGCAGCCCGGAACGTCTGACCAAACCTTTAATCAAAAAAGATGGTGAGTTTATTGAATCCTCCTGGGATGAAGCCCTTGATCTTGTTGCCAATAAATTCAATGATATAAAAAAGGAACATGGCTCAGACTCTCTTGGTGTTTTCACATCTGCAAGAATGACTAATGAGGAAAACTATATAGCCCATAAATTTACAAGGGCAGTGCTTAAAACAAATAATATTGATCACTGCGCCCGGCTGTGACACTCCTCAACAGTGGCCGGTCTGGCCGCAGCTTTTGGAAGTGGTGCAATGACAAACCCAATCAGGGATATTGAAAAAGCCGATGTAATTCTTGCAACTGGTACAAATACTACTGAGAACCATCCTGTTCTCTCTTCATACGTAAAAAGAGCTGTTACCCTTGGAGAAGCAAAACTGATTGTAATTGATCCAAGACGTATTGAACTTGCTGAATTTGCAGATATTTATATCCAGCCGAAACTTGGCAGTGATGTAGCATGGATAAACGGTCTCATGCATGTCATCATTAAAGAAGACCTGCATGACAAAACATTTGTTGCTGATAGAACTCAAGGGTTTGAAGAAGTTAAACAGCTGGTGGAAAAATTTACTCCTGATTATGTGGAAAAAATCACCGGGGTTGCAGCTAAAGATATTGAAGAGACTGCAAGACTGTATGCAAAAGCCGGCGTTGCAAGCATTTTGTACTGCATGGGCATTACCCAGCATACAACCGGAACAGATAATGTAAAATCCCTTGCCAACCTTGCCATGCTTTGCGGTAACCTTGGAGTTGAAGGCGGAGGGGTAAACCCCCTTAGAGGACAGAACAATGTCCAGGGCGCATGTGACCTTGGCGGTCTTCCCAATGTGTTTACTGCATATCAGTCTGTAACAGATGATGATTCAAGAAAAAAACTGGAAAACAAGTGGGATATTTCAGGTCTTTCACCCACAGTTGGCCTGACAGCCACTGAAATGATTCCTGCAGCCCATGACGGCACAATAAAGGCCTTTTATATTATGGGGGAAAATCCCCTTGTTTCCGACCCTGATCTTGCCCATGCAAAGGCAGGTTTTGATAATCTTGATTTTATTGTGGTGCAGGATATGTTCTTGACAGAGACTGCGCAGCTTGCTGATGTAGTTCTTCCTGCAAGATGTTTTGCAGAAAAAGATGGTACATTCAGTAATACTGAAAGAAAGGTCCAGAGGGTCAGAGAGGCTGTAACTCCTCCTGGAGAAGCAAAATATGACTGGGAAATAACCTGCGAGATTGCAACACGCATGGGATATGCCATGTCCTATGACAATTCTGAAGCAATAATGAAAGAGATTGCCCAGGTTACTCCATCCTATGGCGGCATAAGCTATGAGAGGATTGAGGAAGAGGGCCTGCACTGGCCATGTCCTGATGCAAACCATCCTGGAACACCAATGCTTCATATAGGACAATTCCCAAAAGGAAGAGGACAATTCCATGCCATCGATTATATTGCACCCAATGAGCTGCCCGATGACGATTATCCGCTTGCTCTTACAACAGGACGTCTGATTTATCATTACCATACAGGGACAATGACAAGGAAATCTGAAGGCTTAAACGAAAGAGCTCCTGAAAACTTTATTGAAATCTCAGCTGCTGATGCTTCAAACCTTGGCCTTTCTGATAATGACACGGCAAAGGTAAGTTCACGCAGGGGGCAGGTAAAAGCCAGCGTAGTTGTCTCTCCAAAAATGAATGCAGGTACTGTGTTCATGCCATTTCATTTTGCTGAAAATGCTGCTAACAACCTTACTAACCCAGCACTTGATCCTGTCTCCAAAATCCCGGAATTCAAGGTGTGTGCAATCAAAATTGAAAAAGCATAAATTATTAAAAAGGCATAATTATAAATTTAAAAAACTTGTATATTAATAATCCGCATATTTAATATAAATCACAAGGAGATAGTATGAGTTCACCAGCTATGGAACAGACCAGGGATTACACTGAAATTATTGAAATCCTGGATAAATATGAGAGGGATCCGTCCAGAATTATCCCCATACTACAGGATATTCAAGCACTATTTCATTTTCTGCCTGAAGATGTAATGATTTTTGTTGCAAAAGAGATAAAAATATCATCTTCAAAGGTTTATGGTATTTCTACATTTTATAACCATTTTTCTCTGGTACCAAAGGGTAAATATGAAATCAAGGTCTGTAACGGAACTGCCTGCCATGTAAAAGGTTCAGGAAAATTGATTGAAAGATTCCTTGCAACATTGGATCTCCCGGATGGAGAAATAACAACGCCTGATGGTGTTTTTTCCTTTGAAACTGTTGCATGCCTCGGAGCCTGCGGCCTTGCTCCTGCGGTCGTCATTAATGATGATGTATATGGTCAGGTAACACCTGGAAAAGTAGTTAAACTGCATGACGAGATAAAAGTTAAGGAAGCCGATCATGAATGATATTGAATTAAAAGAGATAAAAGAATCTTATCTTCAACGCAGCAAAATTGTCACACAAAGAATTGTTGTATGTGCAGGAACCGGCTGCCTTGCAATTGGTGCCATGGATGTTTATAACAAACTTGTTGAAGAGATAAAAGCTAAGGATCTTGATATAGTAGTATCCCTTGATTTTGATGAAAAAGAGCATTCACACCCGGATGGTGCCATTCATATCTCTGAAAGCGGATGCCAGGGTCTTTGCCAGATCGGTCCCCTTGTAACAATTAAACCCGAAGGAATTTTCTATACAAAAGTCAAGGTCAAGGATGTTCCGGAAATTGTTGAAAAAACTATTATTGAAAAAGAGATCATTAAAAAGCTTCTCTTTAAAAACCCTGCTGATAAAAAGAGATATGAAACCATGGATGATATCCCTTTTTACAACCTGCAGACAAGACTGCTCCTTGAACCCTGCGGCAGTCTTGATGCTGAGGATATCAAAGAATACATATCAATTGACGGATATGCAGCAGCTTTAAAATGCTATACTCAAATGGCCCCGAAAGAGATCTGCCAGGTTGTCATGGATGCAGGCCTGCGAGGTCGCGGCGGCGGCGGATTTCCAGCGGGTCGTAAATGGGCTCTGGCTCTGAAGCAGGATTCAAAAAAGAAATATATTCTCTGCAATGGAGATGAGGGCGACCCTGGCGCTTTCATGGATGGATCCATTCTGGTGGGCAACCCCCACTCTGTTGTTGAAGGAATGATGATAGCAGCAAAGGCTATGGGATCTGATGAAGGTATTGTATATGTAAGAACAGAGTATCCCCTTGCTGTAAAGAGAATCAAAAAAGCCATTGAAACCGCCCGCTCAATAGGGTTTCTTGGTGAAAATATTTTTGGTTCAGGCCAAAATTTTGATATCAGGGTTATGGAGGGAGCAGGAGCCTTTGTTTGTGGTGAAGCCAGTGCAATGGTTGAGAGTATTACTGGAGACCGCGGCATTCCAAGGCCAAAACCTCCAAGGACAGCAGAACATGGATTGCATCTTAAACCAACCATTGTCAATAATGTTGAGACCCTATCATCTGTGCCCCTTATTCTTCTCCACGGCGCTGATGAATATAAAAAATACGGAACCAAAGGCTCTTCGGGAACAAAAACATTCGCCCTGACAGGCCATGTTGCAAATACAGGCTTGATTGAAGTTCCCTTTGGAACAACTCTGCGTGAAATCATCTTTGATATCGGCGGCGGTGTTGTAAATGAAAACGGCAAGATAGACAACAGCAGTTTTAAAGCTGTTCAGACAGGAGGCCCCTCCGGCGGATGCCTGCCTGAAAAACATCTTGATATCCCGCTCTCTTTTGACTCCCTTAAAAAAATCGGATCAATGGTTGGCTCCGGCGGTATGGTTGTAATGAACAAAGATGTCTGCATGGTGCAGGTTGCAAGATTTTTCATACAGTTTACCCATGAAGAGTCCTGCGGCAAATGCACTCCTTGCCGTGAAGGAACAAAACAGATTCTTGGTCTGCTTGATGAAATAATAGAAGGCAGAGGAACTCTTGAAACCATAACAACTCTTGAAGAACTTAGCAGTGCTGTTATGGATTCATCTTTATGCGGCCTTGGAAAATCAGCTCCGTCACCCATTCTCTCCACCATCAAAGAGTTTAGAGAAGAGTATGAATCCCATGTAGTGGATAAATTCTGCTCCACAGGAAAATGTACAGAGCTGTTTGACTTCTGGATAAACCCTGATCTTTGCAAAGGTTGTACTCTATGTGCAGAAGAGTGCCCCACAAACGCAATCACAGGCGAAAAAAAAGAACCCCATAAAATAGCACAGCAGGATTGCACAAAATGCGGTTCATGCAGAACCACATGTAAATTCAATGCCATTGAAGCTGTCAGGGTTGGAACCCATGGGTGATAAGTTATGAGTGGTGAGTTTTGAAAATATAGTTTCCAATATTATACCTCTAGGGAGGCAAAGATGACTGCGGATGTATTTTTTATAAATTTAGAAACCAGTTCAAAAGAAAATCTCCCGCAAAAACTTGCAAGACTTGTTAAAAAAGCAGGTATTAAGGATATTTTAAAGGAGAATGATTTAACTTCTGTAAAAATCCATTTTGGCGAAAAGGGAAATACAGCCTATATTCGTCCGGTATTTATAAGGCAGATCATAGAGACGATAAAAGAGTGTAAGGCCAAGCCTTTTCTCACAGATGCAAACACCCTTTATGCCGGTACAAGATCCAACAGTGTTTCCCATATTCATACAGCAATTGAAAATGGATTTTCATACTCATCCATGGATGCTGCCCCAATTATCATAGCTGACGGACTTCGGGGAAAAAATGAGACAAAAATAAGGGTTGACCAGAAAAACTGCAAACATGTCTATATCGGATCTGATATTATTGATTCAGATTCTTTGGTTTCTGCAGCCCATTTCAAGGGTCATGAGCTTTCCGGATTTGGCGGCACCCTGAAAAATATCGGCATGGGCAGTGCTTCAAGAAAAGGCAAACTTGATATGCACTCCAGAGTAAGCCCGAAAATAAGTCGCAAAACCTGTATCGGTTGTGCAGAGTGTGTAAATCACTGTCCTGTCGCAGCTATTGAACTTAAGCACAATGATGATAATGAAAAAAAAGCATATCTTGATTCAAAAAAATGTATAGGGTGTGCAGAGTGTATTGTCAGGTGTCCTACAGAATCCATAAAAATCAATTGGAACCAGACTATACCGGTCTTTCTTGAAAAAATGATGGAATATACCCTTGGAGTTCTTAAAAATAAAGAGGGAAAATCTTTGTTTATTAATTTTATTACAGATATTGCTCCAAAATGCGACTGTCTTCCCTATAATGAAGCTCCTATTGTTAATAATATAGGAATCCTTGCATCAACTGACCCTGTTGCCATTGATCAGGCAAGTGCCGACCTTGTAAATGAACAAAAAGCAATATCCGGCAGTGTTCTTAAAACAAACCTCAAACCTGGCGAAGATAAATTCAGAGGACTTTACCCGGAAGTTGACTGGGAACACCAGCTCGATTATGCACAGAAATTAGGAATTGGTACAAGGAAATACAGGCTTTTAAAATTAGAAACTCTTTCATATAAAAAATCAGGAATTTAACCATTAGCGGACAAAACATATTAAGTCATCCATCAACCTGGGTGGATAAATATGGTGACTATCTTTACTCTTTTGCCCTGTACAGAATCCAGGATGATACAACTGCCCAGGATCTTGTCCAGGAAACTCTGGTCGGAGCACTGAAATCAAAAAAAAACTTTAAAGGTCAATCTTCGGAAAAAACCTGGTTAACCAGTATTTTAAAATATAAAATAATTGATGTTATCCGTAAAAAATATAGAGAGCCTGTGCTTGAGGAGATTGATTTTGAATCCACTTTTTTGGATGATCATTTTGATGCCAGGGGAAAATGGAAAACAGGGCCTGCAAAATGGGAATCCAATCCTGAAAATCTGCTTGAACAAAAATCTTTTCTCGATATTGTAAAAAAATGTATTCAGGAACTTCCAAAAAGACAAGCCATGGCATTGACCCTAAGAGAATTCGAAGGTGAAACCACTCAGGCAATCTGTAAGGTTTTAAATATCACCACGACTAACTGCTGGGTGATTCTGCACCGGGCTCGCTCTTTAATGAGATATTGTATTGAGGCCAACTGGCTTAAAAAAAGAGAGTAAAATGATCAATCATTGGATATTTAACTGCAAGGATATATCACGTCTTATTTCCAGATCAATGGATCAAAAACTTCCATTGGGAATCAGGCTTGGAATTAAATTTCATCTGATGATGTGTGATCTGTGTTTAAGATATAAAAAACAGTTGGAATTAATAAGCAAATCCATGTCAAAAATAGAAACAGACAGACAAGATAATTACCCCACTGCACACCTTCCGGATCAAGCTAAAAAAGAGATCAAAAAGGCTCTTGGTTTTTAATTTGTTTTAAAGCGATATAATCAAACAGGATAGCTTTTTCCGTTTATTTTAAAAAAAAGCTGACCGCCCTTTTCTTCAAGAAACCTGGAAATCTTTAAAAGCGCTCGGTCTGTAAATTTCACAAGAAGGTCATTGGTTTTAAAAAATAGTTTGTCATCCTTTTCAAAAAGCTGCTCTGGATTCAATTTAATTATATCACTGTTATTGAGTTTAAGAAAGATATCTTTTCCCTCTTTTATATCAAAAACAAAAAGAGCTGTATCTTTATAGGGAAAATAAACCTTCTCCTCATGCTCATCAGTTTCCTGGTAAAGGTAATACCCGTCTTTATCCTTTTGTATGGAGGCGTGAAAATGTTTTATAATTTTTGGGTGTTCAAATTTTCCATGTTCATTAAACCAGTCACCATTTTCATTCATCCAGAAAACTGCCTTCTCCTTTGGTATAATGATCTGTTTTTTCTTTTTAGCCAAAACTATCTCTCCTCGACAGGTTGTTACATAATACAAATTTTTGTGAGCATATGATCTTCCTCAGACCAAGTTCAAGGATTAAAAGCTCCTAATATGGTATGTTTAAGTAGTTTAACCATGACAAAAACAACTAAACCAGAGAAGCAGAATACAGGTAGCAAGGGCGTTTGTAATTTTTGCAAGAGGCTCTACTCTTTTATATTTGTTGAGATACTGCTGGCGCATACAGGAGGCTTTTCTCCAACCTTAACACATATATCCTATGATTATACAGCCCGCTAATCCTTACATCATAAAGCTCCATAGTATACCGGCACAAATAGCCGATCCGATGACACCTGAAGAGTTGCAGGCCATGGCATGCATTAGCAGGAAATTAGTTGGATCTTCCTTAAGGCCCACCAGATGAACTTCACGTGCAGAACCGGGAACTGCTGAAACACCGGCTGCCCCAAGCAGCGGATTGATCTTTTCTTTCATAAAGAGGTTCATGATCTTAGCAAAAATAACGCCTGATGCT
>JBDLIV010000009.1:0-18619 GCA_039714675.1 Thermodesulfobacteriota bacterium | reverse complement strand
ATGCAAGAATCCTTGACTCTCAGAAATGATTTAATTAGTTGTTCACACCTTCAATTTGTTGATAGAAAGAATTTTTTCTTAACCACATTATGTTGTACCTGATCTAATTTTATGAAAACTGAGCTTTATGAATACGTGTGATCACTTGTTTGTATTGTGTTCACCCCAACACTTAATACCATCATTAAACGCTAGTTAATCAATCTTAGAAATACTATTCAAGCATTTTAGTCAAAAAACTTGTTTATTTGTTTTCAGCTTCGTAGTATTTTCTTAGAGAATCGTTAATGTCTTTGATATGTTTTTGCATATTATTAACAGCCTTTTGCTCATTACGTTCTTTAATCCCGCTAAAAATCTGGATATGAAATTTAAGAGATCTTTCTAAAAGACCTGGTAAAATAATAAATGTTTCCCTGATAAACTGATCCATTAAGCCGCGAATAGTTAGAAACATATGGATCATGAAACGGTTGTGGGAAGCTTTAGCAATGCAATAGTGGAATTCCATATCAAGTTTGCTGTACTCTTTCGTCCTGTTCTCTCTCAGAGCCTGAGTCATATCTTCAAGAAGTTGGGCTATGATGTTAATTTCTTTTTTTGTTGCATTTTTTACGGCCAGATCAGTTACCCCTTGTTCAATAAAATTTCGGGCCTCAACCAGCTCCAGAGTGGCCTGAAAATCTGATACAAGTGGTGGGGTGAGCTGCTCTTCCCATAATGCTATATTAGTAGATTTGATAATGGTACCAGCACCTGGTTTTTGTTCTACCGCTCCTATCAACGTCAGAATATGCATAGCTTCCCGAAGTGAAGGTCGGCTTACCCCCAACTGAGCAGCAAACTCTATCTGGTTTGGAAGCTTGTCACCTTTTTTAAATATTCCTTTGGTGATCATGCTCTTTATTTCGTCTATTATAAGGTCTGCTACTTTTTTACGTACAATTTCTGCCATTATCAATTCCTTATTTATAAATATAGAAATTTTTATAGCACTGGATTACAAAATATGTCAAGAATTCCTGACCATTCAAAAGCTGTCATTGCTATTATTACAGCAGTATAATTTGTTGATGGTTATAAGGATATGCTACTTACTCCATATATGGATTAAAACTGAAATGATTATATATCTTTTGATCATAATTGATAAACCCCTTTGTTTATGATTATTGATAGTATGATATCGAATTTCAATGTTGTGTTTATCACACAGACCTACAAATGATTGAATCGTATCATCATAACCTTTAGACAAACTCGAATTGCTAAGTTGGGCATCTTTCCCGATAAATAGTCTGACCTGTCCGGAACGGAATGCCTCATACAGCAAACCCAGGGAATGAATTGTTAACTCTTTCAAACAGCTTTGCTGAAGTTGAATTGAAATCTGGAAACATTTTATTTTACCCCTTTCTTGAAATTTATATCTTTATTTTCATGGTTCAGACAGTTCAATGGAAATTCCATTTAAAGCGCTCGGTGCTGACATAGCAATCTTTTTGCCGCGCAGACCAACCCTGGGAGTTTGGTCAATCATTTCAACCCCGCGCTGTTTCAGGCTTTCAAGATCATCTTCAATATTGTCAGTGAGCAGACAAAAATGATGAATCATATCTCCCTTTTCGTTGATCAGTTGAGAAAGCGGACCTTCTCCACTGTAATCCTGAATCAATTCCAGTTCCATACCGTCTATAGCAACAACAGCGGCCTTTACACCTGCTTTTGGGGCCTCTTTGATTGATGGTTTTTCAATTTCAACAAATTTGGACAGAGCACTCAAGCTTTCATCAATATTTTTTACAAAAATTCCCAGATGACCTATTCCTTTAATCATATCTGTTATCCTTATATTATATACGTTATAATAAAATGCTATTTATCTTCATTGAGTGGCACAACCATAACTGGTATTCTTGCTTTTTTTAACACACGTTTGGAAGTGCTGCTTGCAAGGCTGTCAGATCTCCGGCTTCCCATAACAATGAAATCGCAATCTCTTTCTTCTGAATACTTTAAGATATGTTTTACCGGATCACCACGCTCCACAATAATTTCATCTGTCACAAGGGTTCGTTCTAAAAGACATTCATCTGCACCTTTACAATATTTTACCAACGCATCTTTGATAGCAAATTGATTTCTTATTTTCCCCACAAGACTTTTGGTAGCTTCTTTGTGACGCTCCTTTTTTATTTTATCCCACTGGGATTTTCCGATGTGATAGCTGATATTTGCATCTAAATTCTCAGATCCAGTCATCACATGCAATATGGTCAGACCTGCACCAAATGCCTGGGCCATATTTACTGCATAGCCAAATGCATATTTGGAATTTTTAGACAGATCCGTGGTATAAAGGATTTTTTTTATTTTAACAACAGGCAGTTCCATCTTTCACCTCTGATTGTGTTATTTCGTTAACTGCACCAGGTACATGGCAATACTGGGAAAAATAGTGGTAAGTATCAGGGCAAGGATCTGGGCACCCAGAAAAATCCAGGCCTCCCTTGCAATAGCTCCCATCTTCTCATTACATATGGGAGCAGCAATCCAGAGCTGGGGACCGATGGGTGGTGTGATTTCACCGATAAGAGAGCAGAATACGGCCAGTACGCCGTAAAAAACCGGATCAATCCCAAGATTCATAACAGTCGGCATAAACAGGGGCAGGACAATAACCACCATGGGAATACTTGAAAAGAAAAATCCCATCACCAGCAGCAGCAGCTCAATCATCAGCAGAAAACTCAAAGGCCCAAGATCCATGGTTGCCACCCATTCTGAAATTGCCTGGGGAAGGCCGATATAGCCTAGGGTTTTGCCGAACAGGTCACCACCAATGTAGAGCAGATAGATCATACTGGAGAGTTTAACGGTTTCCACCAAAGATTCTGTCAGACCATCAAGTTTGAGTCCTTTATAAACAAAAAAACCAATGATCATGGAGTAGAGTATGGAGATTGATGCCGCCTGGGTGGGACTGAAGATACCAGAATAAATTCCGCCCAGAATAACAAAGGGCATAAAGAGAATAGGTAGAACTTGAACAGTGCTTTTCCACTTTTTTTCAAAAGAAGCTTTGGTACTGAGAGAATATTTCCGTTTTCTTGAAATGAATACTGCTGCAGCACACATCAAAAATGCACTGAGCAATCCAGGCCCTATACCGGCCATGAACAGATCTGCAATGGAAACCCGGTTATAGGCACCAAAGATAATAAAAAAAAGGCTAGGGGGAATCAACATTCCAAGTTCAGCTGCGGTTACTGCAACACCAGAAGCAAAAGGACGGTCATAACCAGATTTGACAAGAATCGGCACCATAACTGTCCCAATAATGGCAAGGCAGGCCGAAGAAGATCCTGAAATTGAACCAAGGAAAGCTGCAAATACAATCATAGCAACTGCCATTCCACCGGGCAAGTGCCCGACCATGGCGCTCATGAAATCCCGGAGTGGTACCATACCTCCGCTTCTGAGCAGTAAATTACCCGCCAGGATAAAAAAAGGCATGGCCAATAGAGTATATGAATTAATGGTGGAAAAAAATAGCTGGGCCACATTAGCCATTGGCAATCCCATGGAAATGGTCAAAATAATGATGGATCCCACGCTGAAAGCTATTGCCAGGGGAGATCCCATCAAAAACAGCAGGACCACCACTCCAATACCGATATAGTCTATTAGTTCCATTCTGCTGCCTCTCCTTTCACCACTTTTTTTGGATAGCTCTGATTAGGCCGACTAAAGCAAAAACAGAAAAAATAAACATACCAATAGGTACACACAATTCCACCATCCATTTGGGAATGGCGATATAAGTTGGAAAAACTGATTTGCGCTGGTAAAGCTGGTTGATAAACAAAATGCTGCCCCAGCTAATGAAAACGCCATATCCCAAAGTAATCAGTGCTATGCATACTTCCAGCAGCCAACGCGGTCTGCCGCCAAGTTGCTGCCGAATAAAATCTACGGATAAGTGCCCTCCTTCAGGCAGCAACAATCCAGTGATCAGAAGTATTGACCATACGGAAATCCAGACTGTAAAAGAGAAAAAAAGATCAAATGAGGTATTAAACAAAAGCCTGGCCACAATTTCGGCCAAGCTGATGAACACTGCAATCAATAAAAGATACCCACAACAGTTTTCGAAGATCGTTTTTATTCTGACAAAGCTGTTTTTTCTTTCATCTTTTTCCATGGTTCTTCCATTTTTTTATTTGCCCTTAAAAACAGGCTTTCTCTTCTCCATAACTGCAGTAATCGCCTCCATAATATCTTCACAAGGAAGGGCTGCTGCATTTTTTTGAGCAACATATTTTAATCCTGCTTCCACACCATTATCACGACTATAGAGCAGGACATCTTTAGTCCCCTGTACTGTTAAAGGTGCGCAGGAGGCAATCTCCTGCGCCAATTTTTCTGCTTCCTGAAACAGAGCATCTTTTGAATCACTAATGCGTGTAATAAATCCCATCTGGAGTGCTTCTTCTGCTGAAAAATCTCTACCGGTTAATGCCAGCTCTCTGAACCACCCATGCCCGATTATATGTGGCAAACGCTGTAATGTCCCAAGATCTGCAATAATACCCATTTTAACTTCCCGGACACTGAAAACAGCATCCTTAGAAGCAATTCTGATATCACATGCACTGAGAAGATCCACGCCAGCACCCAGACAATAGCCATGAACTGCTGTAATAACGGGTTTGGTACATTTTTCAATAATATTCATACTCTCTTGGGCGTGCAGAATTGTCTTTCTAAGAAATTCCCTGGAATCAGCAGCTCCGTCATTGGACAGAGAACTCAAAGCGGCAAGATCAATACCAGATGTAAAACACTTACCTTCACCCTTAAGAATGATTACCCGTATATCAGGATTTTTATCAATCTCTGTAAATATTTCAATCAACTGATCAAATCCATCCATCCCGATTGCATTCAGCTTTTCAGGCTGGTTCAGGATAAAACGGGCAATATGACCATCCAGTTCAACTTTTATTGGATTCTTTTCACTCATTTGGATTCTCCGCTGTATATCAGTTTGTTTTTTAAATATATATTTCCAGTTTACCTGGAAGATTCAATGGCCTGGACAATTTTGGGATCCAGGGATTTAAGTACACTGCCTGATCCTTTCAGCATAGCTTTTTGCCATTTTGCACTCTCAGACTCACTTAAATTTATCAATTCTGTTGCTGGATTGGCATTCCAACCTCCGGCAATCGCGCTTTGTGCTCCTTCAAAAAACTGAGATGTATCCATTCTGTCAAAGACATCCTGCATGGCTGTCCGCTCGTCAGACGGCAGAGATTTCCACCAGTCATTATTTACAACAAAGCAGATTGGTTGAATACCCCAGGAAACAGTGACAGCATACTTTGTGTATTGTGGCAAGTTAAAAAAGTACATCGCACCAAACCAGTCTGTCAAAAGACCATCAAACATATTGGTCTGTAAAGCAGTTACAACTTCGGTATAAGGCATTGCAATGGGTGTGGTTTTCATCTCTTTGAGCACTTTGGCAAATGCTTCTCCTCCGGGATATCTAATTTTCTGCCCTTCAAGATCCGACAAAGCGTTAATAGGACCTTTTTTGCTGAATAAATAGTAACTACCAATATTGGCCATCCATTTGAGAATTTTTACACCCTTTTCTTCGGCCATTTTGTCTTGCAGCTCTTTCCAAGCAGGGGTATTCATAGTTCTCATAAAATGGTCCCAGCTGTTAAATACACCTGGTGCTTCAACCGCTTTCCATGCCGGTTCCAGCTGTTCCATAAAATGAGGTCCACTGAATGTCATTTCAGCGGCACCCGATGCAACACCTGTCAAACACTCATTGGCATCAGGAAATAGAGTCCCAATATATTTGAGTTTATATTTTCCTTTCAGAGCATGATAGGTTTTCATCCTGTAGTCCAGAGCACCAAGATACATATTTATAGCCATAGGTTCCGCAGCTGCTTCCTGACCGCCTTCATTGTATCCGGCTGCAACAAACTTCACAACTTTTGCTTTTGCCATGGCAGTACTGCTCAGACCAAGGGTCATGAAAAGTATCAGGCAAATAGTAAACATGAACATTGAACTTGTTTTGAATTTTTTCATTTTTTCTCCTTCTTTATTAAAATTTATTTATACAACTTAGACCTTGGTTCAACAGATACAACCCTTCAGGTTATTGATCTGTATTTCTGCATCCAAGACCATTCTTTCCAGCAACTCTTTGCAGGTCGGAACATCGTGTATCAGACCGATTGACTGCCCCACATACATTGGAGCTGCCTCAACATCTCCTGATATCCATGCTTCCTGTCCTTTCTGCCCTGCAATCAGAGGAATAAGCTCTTCGATACCACCTCCTCTGGCTTCAATTTCAAGAACTTTGGCCACAGTTTTGTTTTTTAGGGCGCGTCCCTGCATACCCAGCGATTTAGTAATAAGGGTTGTGTCCTGCTCCTGTCGTTTGATAAGTTCCTGCTTTATATTATCATGTACTCCACACTCTTTTGTGGCAATAAAGCGGCTTGCCATCATTACTCCATCTGCTCCAAGGGCCAGAGCTGCTGCAAGGGTGACACCATTGGAAATACCACCCACAGTAATCACTGGAATGGATACAGACTCAACAATTCTCGGGGTTAACACCATTGTTGATACATCATCATCAAGAGGGTGCCCGCCTTCCTCGATTCCGGCAGCATAGATTCCATTATATCCAACCTTTTGGGCATGTTTAGCATGGCGGACAGATCCGACCTTGTGAAACAGCTTAACACCTGCTTTTTTCAAGGTTTCAATCAATTCCATACCGCCAAGTTTATCCACAGGAGTACCTGATACTTCAATGCCTGCAACTTCTTCTTCTGCACACACTTTAAAATACATTTTATGGTGTTCGCTTGTTATTCTCATTGAAGGAAGGGCTGTAACATTCACCATAAAAGGTTTGTCAGTAAACTCTCTTACCTCTTTTATGGCATTGCGAAACTCATCTTCTGTTTCATAATTGGCGGCTGTAAGGTTTCCCAGGCCGCCGGCTTTGGAGATGGCAGCACATAAAGGTGGTTTGCACAGCCACATCATGGCTCCACAGATAATTGGATATTTAATATCAAACATTTCAGTAATTTCTGTTTTAATCATTTTTATATTTCCTTCTCATATTAGAATTTTAAGGTTGTCAAGGGGATAGGAGACACAGGAGTGAACATATCCATAATGACTGTCAGATTTTCGTACAGGTGTCCCTGTTGGCTGAAAAACTTTTCCTTCAACTATTTTAATTCTACATCTGCTGCACTCCCCTGAACGGCAAAGGAAGGGAATGATAAATCCACTCTCTTCTAAAGCTGTCAAAAGTGAAGTTCCGGCATTTGTTTCAAATGGTTCTGAGCGATTAACCTGAACCGTAAAACGATCCTCTGCATTAATATTGGATGGCCAGCCCATCTGCTCTGTAACATTAACAGGTGTTCCAAACATCTCCTGTCTGATCTGCTCTCTTTTTATTCCAAGCTTATCAAGTTCCGGCAGGCAAAATTTATACATACCCTGGGGACCGCAGATAAAATAACTTTTACCTTTAATTTCCCCAAGACTCTCTTTGATCACCCGGGCTGTGATAAAGCCTGTTTTTCCTTTATAATCAGCACTTGGGTTTTCAACCACAGGAATATAATTGATATTGGAAAACTGCTTAGCAAGTTGAGACAATTCTTCATGAAAAATCATGTCATGGAGGTATTGACTGCCGTAAAAAAGGTTGAGTTTGCGCTTAAGTCCCTTGTCAGTAATTTCTCGTATCATACTCATGAAAGGTGTGATTCCGCTCCCCCCTGCAAGGCAGACAAGTTCATCCTGATGGAGAATAGGATTGTAGTGAAAGTGACCTTCTGGTCCTGAACTTTCAAGGAGGTCTCCAACTTTAACTTCATCGATAAGAAAATTGGAAACCCTGCCATTTTCCACTCGGCGCACTGTAATATCATAATATCCTGTTTGACTGGGAGAAGAAGAGATACTGTACGCCCGACCGGTTCTAACTTTGTCCACCTCTACGGATAATGATATGTACTGCCCTGCCTGAAAAGGAGGTAGATAGCCGTTAACAGCAGATAAGCGAATGGTTTTGGTTGAAACAGTTTCATTAATTGTTCTGGTTACGCAAAGCTTTATCTTATCAGGATGGAGTCTGTTAACAATTTTGGCAACCTGACCTTTTTTCAGAGAAAAATCATCACCAAATTTTCTTGAAATTGCAATCTCCTGTCTAACACTGTCATATCCATCTAATTGTTCTAATAACTCTTGTTTCATTTTATTTTCTCCAATATATGCTCAAAGCTATTTAATCGATCTCTTTAATAATGCTTCGTGCAGTTCTTACTCCTGATTCCAGGGTAGGCTGATAACCCGGCATTCCAACCCATGTTCCGGCGTTATAAAGACCTGGTATTTTAGAATCATTGGGGAGAAATAACTCACTGTCTTTAATGGCATTGTCAAAACCATAAAAAGTTCCTCCAGGAGTTCCAAGGTAACGCATAAATGTCACAGGTGTTGCAACCTCAATCTCTTCAATATATTTTCTCATATTTGGAAAATAATTTTCTAAAACCTTTAAAAAAGATTGGGCACATTTATATTTAGTATCTGCATATTGGGCAGGAGGTATATTAAGCCATGGATCAGCATATTTTAAAGCAAGAGCCATTGCCTGGCAGGTCCCTGCTGGAGAAAACTGCGGATCTATAAGGTCATAACAGCTTACACAGGCAAAATCATTTTTATTGATATCAAGCGCTCGCATGCGTTTATATGCAAGTTTATTGTCAAAAGAACCAACCATAAAATTGGTACTCTGTTTAAATCCGACTTCCCTGGGTTCAGCATTAAATCCGAGATAGAGAACAAGCGATGACATGGCAATTGTGGTCTGGCGCAATTCTCTCTTTACAGGCTCTGGAACATCTTTCTCATCCATCAGCTCATAATATGTTGATATTTTAGAACTGTTGGAGACAACGAATCGGCTTGTAATTTCATCGCCTGATTCAGTCAAAACTCCTTGAACTCTGCCATTTTTCATGATGATTTTTTTGGCTCCGCAATTATAGCGAATTGTACCGCCGTTTTCCTGAATCGAGTCTGCAATGGCATTGGAAAGCGCTTGTGATCCACCCTTAAAATGCATGGGTTTAAAATCACAATACGCCCTGAACATGAGTGCCAAATCACTGAAACTTAATTGATCTGGGGGCAGACCAAGATATCCCCAGTATGCACCAAGAATAGATTTCAGTATGGGATTTATAAAAAAAGAGTCCAATACCTCCTGAGTGGTTTTTAAGGCATATTTGAAATATTCAGGATATTTATCTTTTGAGGCTTCAGGGTCCTGGAGATATTGAATGCTTATTACATCATAGGCAACCTTGGTTACAAGATCGAGATATTTTTTAATCTCATCTTTTTCCATGGGGAACAATCCCTGAAGTATCAGAGTTATCTCACCAATATCCGGCGGTAGAGTAATGCTGAGTTTTGCAGGATCGTATAGAAAATTGTAAAGATCATCCATTTCAAGGAACTCAAGTTTGTCTAACACACCGATTTTCTGAAATAGACTTCTAAGGGGCCCTGGCATTTTGTCATTTCCAATGCCGCATATCTGATGCAGGGAAACCTCAAATTCAAATCTCCCCCTGCAAAAACTTGTTGCACAGCCACCCGGGAGATTATGTCTTTCAAGAACCAGTACTCTCACGCCGCTTTTGGCAAGATATGCTGCTGATGTAAGTCCAGCGTTTCCAGCTCCTATTACAATTACATCATAATCTGTCATGATAATCTCCTGAAATAGAGGTTCTAAAATTTAAAATTACCTTGTTTTTTAACTTTATTAGCCATGGGTTTAATCATTTCCAATGTCTCTTTAAAAATTTTGATTGTTTTATGAATTTCGTCTTCAATCATAGGCGTAGTTAGACTGAACATTCCTCTGTGGAGAAAATAGATACCGCGATTCATCATCTCAAGATGAAAGAACCTCATCAATTCTCCATATTCCATAAACCCGAGGACAACATCTTTTGCTGTTTTAATTTCCCTGTTGACAAAATGCAGCATTGCCATGGAGCCTATTGATCTAATACGTCCAATAACTCCACAATCAGTCAATGCTTGTTGAATTCCATCAGTTAAAATTTTTCCTAAATTATTGAGTTTATCAATATCTTTCTGCTGATAAATTTCAAGAGCTGCCAGACCTGCTGTCATTGTCATGGCATTGGCGGTAAAAGTACCGGAATGAGTCATGGAATCAGGCTTTGTAGGATCAAACATATCCATGATATCTTTTCGACCGCCAAATGCACCGATGGGAAAACCGCCGCCAATGACTTTGCCAAGTGTGGTAAGGTCAGGCTTGACATCCATCATTGTTTGATAACCACCTTTATGAAGGCGGAAAGTTATAATTTCATCAAATATTAACAGAGTATCATATTGATCAGCAAGCTGCCTTAATCCTAGCAAATATTCCTTGCTGCCTGGAACACCACCACCTGTTCCAAGAACCGGTTCCAGTATAATGGCGGCTATTTTATCCCTGTTTTCCTCGAGTAGTTTTTCAGTGGTATCAAGATCATTAAAAGGTGTTACAAGGATATCTTTGAGTACACTAGCGGGAATGCCTTTGGCAACATATGGACTGGGAAGATCTTCTGCTGACATATCAGGAAACAGATTAACCTGTGCAAAATCGTGATTGCCATGATAGCCACCATCGATTTTGATAAATTTATCTCTCCCGGTAAACCCCCTGGCTGCGCGCATGGCAAAAAGAGTAGCCTCTGACCCGGTATTATTAAACCGTACTGATTCTATAGATGGGACACGTTTACATATCTGTTCTGCTAATTTGTATTTTTTCTCAACTGGAAAACCGTGGACAACACCATTTTTTAACTGTTTTTCGAGAGCATTGGTGATATGAGGATGCGCATGACCATGTACAAGGGAGGTCATGTTGTTAACAAAGTCCAGATACTTATTACCGTCACTATCGTACAGATATGCTCCTTCTCCCTTAACAGCAAATACCGGATAGGGCTGGTAATAAGCAATTGATCTGGTATCTCCACCTGGTAAAAACTGTTTTGCCGCCTCATTATGTGCTTTGGATTGTCCGGTTCTATCCTCATATCTTTTTATAATATCCTGTTTGATTCTTTCAATGTCTGTCATTTCATTCTCCTTGTTTTTTTTTAATAAACACAGCTCCTTTGTCTGCACTGGAAACCAGTTTTGCATATCTTGCAAGATATTCGGAGTCTGTTTTTAGTTTAAATGCTGGCAATTGACTCAGTCGGATAGCAATTTCTTCGTCACTGAGTTTAACATTCAATGTCTGACCAGGAATATCAATTTCTATTATCTCTCCTTCTCGGATAATAGATAAGGGACCTTTTGCAGCAGCTTCTGGTGAAATATGTCCAATGGCCGCACCTCTGCTGGCACCTGAAAAACGTCCGTCCGTTATAAGGGCAACATCCTTGTCCATTCCCATCCCGGCCAGTGCCGAGGTTGGAGAAAGCATCTCTCTCATACCAGGACCTCCCATAGGTCCTTCATATCGAATGACAACGACATCACTTTTTTCAATCTTATTTCCCATAATTGCTTCAAAGGCTGCCTCTTCTGAATCAAAAATTCGTGCGGGCCCGGAGTGTTTCAGCATTTCATCTGCCACTGCAGCCTGTTTTACAATAGCACCATCAGGAGCAATATTACCTTTAAGTATGGCAAGACCACCTGTCTGATGAACCGGGGTTTCAACAAGTCTGATTACTGAAGAATCTTTAACAGTGGCATTAATTTCATCTAGCATTTCACCCATGGGTTTGCCAAAAACAGTGGGAACCTTATCATGGATAAACTCTTTTCTTCTAAGTTCTGATAGTATTGCCGGAACTCCGCCTGCATGGTAAAGATCCACAACATGATGAGGTCCAGCAGGTGCAATGGAGGTTAAATGAGGTATCTTTTTTGTGAATTTATCAAAATCCATTAAACCAAGATCTATATCAGCATAAAATGCAAGGGCTGGTATATGAAGGGCACTGTTGGTGGAACCGCCCAACGCCATGTCAACGCTGATTGCATTTTCAAAGGCTTCTTTTGTCATTATATCCCGGGGCTTTATATCATTTTTAACCAGATTCACAGATTTATATCCGGTGTCTTTAGCAAGCCTGACCCTTTCTGCAAAAACAGCAGGAACACTTCCATTAAAAGGAAGAGACATGCCAAGGGCTTCAGATAAATTACTCATTGTATTGGCAGTAAACATTCCAGAGCAGGAACCAGCACCCGGGCAGGCGTCGCACTCCATGGAGGTAAGTTCCTGTTCGCTAATTTTTCCTGCTTTAAAGCTGCCCACAGCCTCAAATATTTTATCCAGACCAATATCTTTGCCATGAATTTTGCCAGGAAGCATGGGGCCGCCTGAGAGGAAAATTGAAGGGATGTTTATTTTTGCTGCGGCTATTAACATTCCTGGAATAATTTTATCGCACGATGCCAGGAGAACTAGACCGTCAAATGGATGCGCCATTGCCATGATCTCAATGGAATCGGCAATGAATTCCCGGCTGGGAAGTGAATATTTCATGCCCTCATGATTCATGGCAATTCCATCACATACCCCTATGGTATTAAATACAACAGGGGTTCCTCCCGCTGCATATATTCCAGCCTTGACGCTTTCCACAAGATTATTCAGGTTAATGTGCCCTGGAATGATTTCATTAAAGGAATTGGCAATTCCGATTATGGGTCGTTCCAGTTCCCAGTCAGTAAAACCGTCTGCTTTGAGCAAAGAGCGGTGGGGAGCCCTTTCAGGCCCTTTGGTCATAAGATCACTTCTCTTTTTCATTATCTTATTCTCCCAAACTTTTTAGTTCAAGGTCAGCATATTTATTATCAACCTCTTTTTGAATCACCTCTATCTCATCATCCTTTAAGTGACGAAACCTGCCCTGGGCGTGCAGATACTCTTTTACAGGTTTATATTTTTTTTGTTTCCTGCCCATAACATATTTCCCGTCAATAATTTCAAAAAGAGGATACACATTTGTCTGTACAGCAAGTCTTGCCATGGCAACCGAATCTTTTGAATGTATGCGCCAGCCTGTGGGGCATGGTGAAAAAATATGAACAAAGGCCGGGCCTTCAATTGATGCAGCTTTTCTGACTTTATTCATCAGATCAAGGTGATATGCAGGTGAAGCAGTTGCCACATAGGGAATGTTGTGTGCTGCAACAATGGCTGGCAAATCTTTTTTAGCTGTGGTTTTACCCCTTGATTCGCTTCCTGTGGGCGATGTTGTTGTCCATGAACCCCATGGAGTTGCAGAGCTTCGCTGGATACCGGTGTTCATGTATGCTTCATTGTCAAAACAGAGATACACAAAATCATGATACCGCTCTAAAGCACCGGAAAGTGATTGAAACCCGATATCTGATGTAGCTCCGTCACCACCGGTTATAACAATTGCAGCTTTTTCACCTTTTAGTTTTTTCTTACGTGCAAGTGCTTTTCTTGCTGCTATAACACCAGAACCGACAGCTCCTGCATTTTCAAATGCAACATGCAGCCATGGAACATTCCAGGATGTCTCAGGGTAAGGCGTTGTCACAACTTCCATACAGCCTGTGGCACTGACAACAATAATATTTTTCCCCAAAGCTTTTAAAGCCTGGCGCATGGCCAGTACTTCACCACAGCCCTGGCAGGAACGATGTCCTGAAGCAAAGGCCTCAAAATCTGGAATATTTTTTACCTTGATTTTTTCGTTATAAATACTATTTTTGCATTTCATTTATGAATTCCTCACATCAAGTAGTTCATAGTTATTGGATTGAACATCTGTACAAGAAGCTTTTGCGACCATTTCCTTAAAGGTCGCTCTGCTGATTTCCCTGCCTCCAAGGCCTGCAACATAGTTAATCACTTTTGGTGCATCTTTTTGATTGTAAAATGCAGTTCTGATTTCATTTGCAAGAGGACCGCCCTGACTTCCGAAACAGAGCGTACGGTCCATTACCACAATCTTTTTAACATTTTTCAATGCTTTAATTATTTTTTTTGCAGGAAATGGCCGCCACATACGGACACTTGCAAGACCTGCCAGGATTCCTTGTTCACGCATTTCATCAACAGCAGATCGTGCTGTTTCTCCAACAGCTCCCATGGTGACAAGGATTATGTCAGCATCTTTAGTTTTATAGGTTTCAACAGAATGATAGGTTCTCCCGAACATATCTGCATATTCAACCCATATCTCTTGCATGACAGATTCTGCATTTATAAGAGCACTCTCCTGCTGCTGTTTTATTTCAGTGTAAACATCCTGAGCTCCAAATGGTCCCATTGTTCTTGGTATTTCAGGATCCAGCATCCGAAAAGGTTTGAGTTCCGGTAGAAAGCTGTCTACCTCTTTGGGGTCTAATAAAGAGACTGGCTCTATGACGTGTGACAGTGTAAAACCGTCCATATTAACCATGACAGGCAGTAAAACGCTGTGATCTTCAGCCAGCTTAAATGCTTGAAAGATCAGATCGACAACTTCTTGTCCATTTTCTGCAAAAAGTTGAACCCATCCGGTATCCCTCTGGGGCATAATATCTGAATGATCTGCCCAGATATTGATGGGTGCTGATATTGCCCTGTTAGCTACAGCCATAACTATAGGCAGGCGCATGCTTGAAGCTGCAAATAAAATTTCATGCATTAAGGCAAGCCCCTGGGAAGCTGTAGCAGTAAAGGATCGTGCTCCGGCAGCAGAAGCACCCATACTGGCACTTATGGCAGAGTGCTCAGACTCCACGGCAACATATTCAGCATCCAGTTTTCCTGTTGCCACGAGTTCTGCCAGGTGTTCTACGATATGAGTCTGGGGTGTGATGGGATAAGCTGCAATAACATCAGCTCTTGCAAGACCGACTGCTTCTGCAGCTGCAATGGAGACTTCTATTCCAACTTTTTTTGACATTATTCCTCCCTCATTTCAATGGCGCTGGTGGGGCATTCTTCCGCACAGATCCCGCAGCCCTTACAATATTGTGAATTCCAATCGTAATATCCTTCAGAATTTTTGTCATAAGCCATATCCGGGCACATTATCCAGCAGATACCGCATTTTGAGCATTTATCAAAATCAGTATATGGCATGCCTGTGGTGCGCCAGTTGCCTGTATTAAACCGGGCGCTGCTGCCGGGAGTTGTAATATCACAGCCGATTACTACATCTTTCCATGGATAAAGAGCTTCAATGTTTATCCCTTTTGATTGAACATTCTTTTGATTTGTTTTCTGGTTATCTTGTAAAGTGGAGTGAAATTGATATATGACAGCTTCTTCACAGGCTTTTTTCATAGCAGTGAGGTTTTTAATTGCCAGCTTTCCAAAACGGTTGTCAAGGGGTTGTTCTATGGATTCAATCTTTACTATTCCCATGGCATTTATCAGGGCACCCAAAATAGCAGTATTTGTAATTGGTACTCCTAATGTTTCCATGGCAATTTTTGTTGCATTCACCTGCACAACCCTGTAGTTTGATTGCAGAGACTGCAGTATATCATCCTCTTTTTTGGAGCTGTTAACAATAATAGTACCACCATCTTTTAAACCTCTGGTTGTATCAATCAATCTTAGAAGTGTTGGATCCATTACTACTACGCAATCTGGAGAATTGATTTTTTCTCTTGAAAAAACAGGTTCATCAGAAACCCTTAAAAAAGCCATGACAGGAGCACCTCTTCTCTCAGGACCAAAACTTGGAAATCCCTGGGCATATTTATCTTCTGCAATGGCAGCCTGAGCAGCAAGTTCAACAGCTGTTACTGCTCCTTGTCCGCCACGGCCGTAAAAAATAACTTCCTGCATTATTTAGATTCTCCTTAATGGGGATTAACTGGTTTGTTTCAAATTAAGTATTTCCCTTGCTTCACCAGGTGTGGCAATGGGACGGTCTGCAATTTTTGCAATCTGTTTTACCCAGACAGCCTGTTCCCAACTTCCCTTTGCCAATTCACCACCAGGCATTTTCACGTTGTCTTCCAAACCTATACGAATATGACCGCCTGTTATGGCACTGATAAAAGCTGCTTTATATTGGTGTGGGCCAACGCCACATACACTATAAGTTGCCTTTTCAGGCAACTGCCCTATAAGACTCATATGAAGCACAGGGTCAAACTGCATCCCTCCGGCCACCCCGTATACAAACTGAAAATGCATGGGCATTTCAAACAAATCTTTTTTCTTGCTTAGCAAAACACAATTATAGAGTCCCCCAGGATCAAATATTTCACACTCGGGTTTTACACTGTTCTCTTTCATCTTGATGGCAAAATCTTCCATCATCGCAAATGTGTTTTCATAAACAAATTCAATCATGATCTCGCCATTTTTATGATTTGCAACTGCAAAATTCATACTGTTGGTGTTGTAACTTGCAATTTCAGGCTTAAGATCCACTACAGGTGCAATACGTTCTTCATTTGGGGTCATCATCGCACCTGTACTTATGTTAATGATTACTTCAGGGCAACGATCCTGGATTGCTGCTACGATTTCCCGGTGGAGTTGAATATCCATTGTTCCCATACCGGTTTTAAGATCTTTCGCATGAATATGTAGAATACTGACCCCTTCCTGAAAACATTTGTCAGCTTCATCAGCAAACTCTTCAGGAGAATAAGGAGTATTTGGGTTGTTATCTTTGGTTGTAGCGCCTCCAGTCAATGCAGCCGTAATAATAAGTTTTTGTTTCATTAATTTCTCCTTTTTTTAAACTCACTTTATAAATTATTATCAAAGTGTTATCTGCTAGAAATTATGTATTATTTTAATAAAATTATACCTAAATCATAAATGCTCCACCATTAACATCCAAAGTTACACCTGTAACAAAGGAAGAATCTATTAAATAGTCAAATGCAAGCACAACATCATTTACATTTCCTATCCTTGACACAAGGATTTTTTCCTTAAGTCCTTTCTTCTTTTCCTCTGACCACTGCATGAATATCCCTGCATCCTCGATAAAAGCAGGTGCAATTGCGTTGACAGTAATCCCTTGTTCCCCAAGCTCTCTTGCAGCATACATCGTCATTCCCAGCATTCCAGACTTGGATGCAGCATAATGTGGACCAACTACACCAAGCCCTCTTGCAGCAATAGAAGAGATATTTATAATTCGGCCAAACTTCATTATTTTCATGGCTGAAACAACTGTTTTACACCAGTAAAATGAGCTACTCAGATTGGTACGAATCGTTTCGTCCCAATCATCAATACTAATCTCATCAAAAGACCTTGCCGGCATTATCCCGGCATTGTTGACAAGTACATTTGCCGGCCCGAGCTTTTCGCTTATTTCTTGGTATTGCCTAGCAACAATATCAGAATCACCAGAATCGCCCTTGGCTAAAAAGATTTTTTCAGGTGCTGAAGCTATCTTAATCAGACTTTTTTGTGCTTTTTGAGCTGCTTCATCATTACTTTTGTATGTCAGAGCTACTGAGCCGCCGCGTTTTATTAATGACTTAGCAATGGCTAAACCAATGCCTTTTGTACCACCCGTCACGATTGCTATCAAATTGGAAGTCATTTTTAAATTTCCTTTTTTAATTAGTCTGACAATCAGACTATCATATCAAATGATGATGTCAAGCATTAAATTTCAACTGTTGATTTAGAAAGCGTTATTTTTATAAAGCATTCATATAATATTTTAATTCTATGAATATATTTTCCAGGTATTATAAAATAAATTATAAACATTTATCCTTTGGACTGAGAGTGTTATTTATAAGCAACTATTCATTTTGCATTGTATCTTTTTTTATGGCATGGTTTACACTGGCCTTTTTGTATTTAAGTAACCTTATAAATACCTCTAAAAAAAATTTTCAGAAAACCTTTAAGTTAATGTCAGACTTAAGATTGAATTAAAATTTTGATTGAAATATCTATTTTAAAGACTAGTTTTAGGAGATAGAAAAAAAATGACTATATTGTCTACAAGTCTGTTGTTTGTAGGGACTGAGCACTATAACGTGAATGTTTCTCTTTTTCATAAAAAATTCAGACACAAGATGTGGTTTCTAAAGATTTTTATATTCTCATTAAAAATTTAAAATTTAAGTATCACTTTGGAACTGAGTCGGAGTTATGACTAATTATCCTAATGCCAAATCTCCAGAGATGCAGATTGTAATAGATACCAAAAATATGCTTCACCACACTTTTGTCACAAGATATTGCAAACAAATGCGAGTAATGGTAACTTTTTGATTTGCATAAAAAGTGACTACTGGAAGATGAAGTCAACTTCAAAAATATAATAATGGTCGGTGAGCGATTATAGACAAAGTGGTCGCCCTGGTGCACAAATTTTTTCAGCCCTGCATCTGCTTTAATTATCCGTTTTTGCGGTAGTGATCCTCCCCAAAAAAATGGAGACCGAGTTAAGCCACATATCGGGAAAAAATTTTATCGATTAAGGATAAAGAAAAATTAATGTTTAATTGCAGATTA
>JBDLIV010000008.1:0-18693 GCA_039714675.1 Thermodesulfobacteriota bacterium | reverse complement strand
AGATATAGAGGCTTTGATAAACGAAGGTGTATTAAGAAGTTCTGAAGTTTTCAGCCTTGAATATATCCATGTATTATCCGGTAATACTGTTTTTCCCACGGCAAGCGTCAAACTTAATATCAATGGTAGGCCGGTTCAAGGCGCATTGGAAGGAAATGGTCCCATTGATGCGGTATATAATATTATATCCAAATTAACCTGTACAAAATCTAAACTTTTAAGATTTACCATATCAGCTTTAACAGAAGGCACAGATGCCCAGGGTGAAGTAACCGTCCGTCTCCAGGAAGATGGAATTGTAGCCCTTGGAAAAGGTGCAGATCCTGATATCATTACAGCAAGTGCGCTTGCCTATATTAACGGCTTAAACAGATTGGAATATTTAAAGGAGAATCCTGTTGTAAAACCTGAGAATCTTTAAATCAGACTCATATAACTCTTTTAACAATCTGGATATTTGTAATAAAATTTTCTGGTTTCTACCTGATGTTCTTATGAGAATTAACAATCTTTTCTAAGATGAATTTAAGATGCGTGACATGGTATTTTATTCCCTGATATTGTCCCAGGTCAGCAACATCAGAAATCATGACCAAAGGGAGTTTTGCATCATCTGGATGATCGCTGCCGTGAATTGTGTCATGACCGGCATGGTCACTGGTTATAATAATCAGATAATTCTTTTTTGATGTTACAATACTTATTAACGGATCAATGGCTGTATCAATAAAAAAAAGTTCTTCCATATATCCTTGGGACATCCATCCATCAACAGGCCCTGTTCTGTCAAGTCCGCTGATGTGAAGAAAACAAAACCTTTTCTTATCAGAACTTTGGAAAAAGTCCATTGCATTTTCAATAGAAAAATCCGGGTCATGTTTATATATGTCAACAGCTTTAGTAACAAGGTATCCGAGCTTTTCTTTAGAATAAAAGAATCCGGTTGAATACTGATTTAATTTTGCGTCATAAAATATTGTTTTATCATTTATTACAGGTTGCCCAGAATGCCATTTATTATCTTTTCTACCACCTCTGTTGGGTCCGATACCGGAAAACATAGCTGCATGACTCAATAAAGTCAGCGGTGGGTCTGTACTTTTCCCATCTGAAGTAAAAACTCCTTGTTTCATTAAATTATGAATGTTTTTAGTTGTTTTTGAACCTAGTGCATCAGGATGCAGTGCATCTATGGAAATAATCAGGACAGATTTTATTTCAGTGGAAGATACCAGACAAGGAAAAATAAAAATAAAGACAATGGTGACAATTAATTGTGTCATTACCTGCATGCAATTTATTTTATTCTCAGTCAAAAGATGTCCATCCTTTAAAGTCCAATCACCAGCATTCGACTCGCAGTAGCTTTTACTTTCCCTGTTTTATTCTAAAATCCATGCTTTAATATCAGTTTTTTTAGGAACTTTACCTGTACATTTAACATCACCGTCAACAATAACTGACGGGGTGCCGAATACTCCGTATGAAGCAATCTGCATCATATCTGTAATTTTTTCAACACTTGCATCCACACCGGTTTCTTTGATTACTTCCTTAACCAGTTTTTCAGTTTTTGAACATTTGGCGCAACCTGGTCCCAACACTTTTATTTCCATGCTAAACTCCTTTTAACCTTTTTGCTTTTTAAAGAAGCATATTAAATAAATATCCAACAAAAAGTATACCGCAGGCCACAACCCCGACAAACACGGCAATCAATTTAGGTTTTAATACTTTTCGCAAAATCACCATTTCCGGCAGGGAAAGTGCAATCACACTCATCATGAACGCCAGCACAGATCCTAATGCAGCCCCTTTACCCAAAAGAGCCTCAACAACAGGTATAACTCCGGCAGCATTTGAATACATGGGGACTCCAATAAGAACAGAAAGGGGAACTGACCACCAGGAGCCTTTACCCATAATTGATGCCATTACACCTTCAGGTACGAATCCATGTATTCCAGCTCCAACCGCAATACCAAGAATCACATATATCCAGACACGTCCGATTATTTCTTTTACAGCATCCCATCCATATATAAAACGGTCGTTCCAGGTCATTTTTTCTTCTTCCAGATTTACAGCTGTTGCATTTGCCTGGGTTACCCAGTCCTCAATATGGTTTTCAAGTTTAAAACGACCAATCACCCAACCGGCGGTTATGGCGATAAAAAGCCCTGTTCCCATATATATGACAGCCACTTTCCATCCCAGAAGACCGTATAAAAGGCCCAAAGCAATTTCATTGACCATAGGCGCTGCGATCAAAAATGAAAAAGTCACCCCGAGAGGTACTCCTGCAGTGACAAACCCGATAAATAAAGGAACAGCAGAACATGAACAAAAAGGTGTGACAATACCTAATAATGCAGCAAAAACATTACCGGCAAATTCACTTTTCCCGGAAAGAAAAGCACGAGTTTTTTCCGGTGTGAAAAAGCTTCTTATAATACCAACACCAAAAACAACAATAAATAACAGCATCATGACCTTTGGCGTGTCATACAGGAAAAATTCCAATGAGGCCCCCAAATGTGACCCTTGTTTAATTGGTAAAAGATCGTATGTGATCCATTTTGACAGGCCAGGCAGTAAATGGTAAACAGTCCACCACAGATAGATACTGGCAGCCGCCATCAACAAATTCAACGACATTATTATGTTTGTTTTTTTTCTATCTTGAATGGCATGAGTTGTTTTTAATACCATTACATCTCCTATTTTTTATATATGGTCACTTATAGATATTAAAAAAGATTTTTTTTTTAGGTCTTTTATTATTTACTAACAATATCATGACGGTCAATGTCTGGAAGTATCCGGCAGAGTTCTTTGATCTCAGATTCGTCATCAAGCCAATGTTTCAAATTTCCAATCATGCTTGCTGAATATGGAGATCCACTCCCGTCGGAAATGGAATAATTAACCCATAGTCCATCCTTAAAGCTTCTTAGTAATTCAGCATCTTCAAGAATTTTTAAATGTTTGCTGGCAGTAGATTGGGCAATTCCAAGAGCTTCTGTAATTTCACACACACACAGGGGGCGAGTTTGAATCATTTTTATCATTTTGATTCTGTTAGGGTCCGACAATGCCTTCATGACCCGTATAAATGCTTTCACTTTTTTGCTCCATATTATTCTATTATATCGTTAAAATGGAATATAGCGATATAAGTACATTTTGTCAAGGAATTTAGTAATACATTAATTTTCTATCTGATAAGTGATTATTGTATTTCTTTAGCCAAATCTCAAGTTGACAATGATTTTGGTTTGACAAACAGTGAACATCGTCTATATAAAAGAAAAGCACAAATGATTTTTAAAAAATAACATGAATTTCATTTTAACTTGTTTAATTAGTGCTTGACCTAAAACCGCTAATTTGCATGTACAACATAAAATTAAATTGGAGACTATCATGAAACCGATACTTAAACTTTTAATCGTACCTCTTCTTTTTTCTCTATGTTTTATCTCTTTTTGCTTTGCCCAGGACACTTCCATTGTTGGCAAATGGAAAACCATTGATGATGAAACAAACGAGCCAAAATCCATTGTAGAAATTTATGAGAAAGATGGAAAATATTTTGGACAGATAAAAGAGCTGTTCAGAAAACCAGGTGAAGATCCTGATCCGGTATGTGACGAATGCGCAGATGATGATCCAAGAAAAGATCAGCCTACAAAAGGAATGATCATTATAAAGGATATGGTTCAAGATGGTGATGAGTATGAAGATGGAACCATCCTGGATCCTAAAAATGGAAAAGTCTATGATTGTAAATTATGGATTGAAGATGGTAAACTCATGGTAAGAGGCTATATTGCATTCTTCTTTCGAACCCAGACCTGGCACAGGGTTGAATAAATCAATCTCTTTTTTCTAAGGTAACAAAGCTGTCATAATAGGCTGCCTGTTTTCCCATATCAGAAGTAATAGATTTGGTCAGAAAATTTACAGCACCGCTTTTATGCCAGAAACCCTGGTAAATAAAAGCGGTGTTGTCACCAATGGCTTCATCTATGAATAAGCTTGCCTCTATTTTTGATTTAATTCCTCTGACATGTACCAGGGTTTTATTTTTAAGATTAAATTTTTGCGCTGTTTTCTTATTCAAATAGACCACGGGTTTGTCATCATTAAAAGCAAATCCCTGGGAATGCATGGAATCAATTGTGTGGCAGGTTAAAAGCCGTAAAGGATATTTTTCATCAACCTTGGCTGGTGCGATATAGGCAGGCAGTGGTGAAAGCCCATCCTGTAATGCTTTTTCACTGTAGAGCTCAATTTTACCGGAAGGAGTATCAAATACTTTATCCTGCCAGGGTATATCATTCTGTTTTATTCTTAAATACTCTTTAGGTAGATTATCAGCCAGAAGAACAGTTTTTTCCCCAAGTTTATTTAATAATGGCTCTACACTTTTTTCAAGATACTCTTTAGAAGTTTTAAATCCAAGAGTTTTTATTTTAAGTTTGTCTGCAAGTTTTAAATAAAACTCAAATTCAGACATGATTCCCTCAGGTGGCTCAACAGCTTTTTGAGTATAATTTAATACAGGAGAATACATGGAGGTTGCAAACAGATCATCCTGTTCAAATACTGATGCTGCAGGAAGCACTATATCTGCCTGTTGTGCTGTATCAGTCATAAAGTGATCAAAAACAACTTTAAATTTTAGTGCTGCAAAACTATCCCTGGTTTGTTTTAGATCAGGACTCTGGGTCAGAGGATTTGCACCTGCAACAAAAATGGCTTTAACAGGAGGATCTTGTGCTGTTGATAAAAATTCACCCAAATTGCCCATAGTAAAAGATCTTTTGTTTACAGCATAAGCCTGACTCTGTTTATACAGTCCAGCAAGGTATGGACTTATGGATTTTGCAGCATAATTCACACCACACCCTTTTTTTCCTATTTTACCTGTGATTGCTCCAAGGGCATCTATACATCTTATTGTGTTTCCGCCATTATGATAGCGCTGCATACCAAACCCGATATAAATGGATGCAGTTTCTGATTTTGCATACTGCAATGCAATTGTCTTAATAGTCTCTTTATTAATGCCGGTAATCTTTTGAGCTTTTGCAGGTGTAAAGGAAGCAGCCTTTTTTTTAAATCTTTTAAACCCCTTAACATGGTTTTCAATAAATTTTTTATCATGCAGGCTATTTTCAATAATTATATTTGCCATGGCAAGCGCAAGTGCACCATCTGTTGAAGGATTTATCCTGACATATTCATCAAAGCTTTTGGCAGTTGCTGTTTTTACTGGATCTATAACAATAACATGACTGCCTTTTTTTTGGGCCTGTTTCAGCAGTTGATATAGATGTATACTGGTGTATTTTGGATTTCTTCCCCATATTAAAATGGTTTGTGCATTTAAAACATCATCTGGAAAATGCCCTTTTGGACTGCCAAAATCATATTTCTGAGCAGCAAGTCCGGCACCCCAGCAAAGACTTCCTTCAGGTTGTGTCACTCCTCCAAAACAATTGAAAAATATATTTTGAATTCCGTTTTTGATACCTCCATATCCATCACCTGAATAATTTAATATGGCTTTTGTGCCATACTCTTTTTTAATTGATAAAAGCTGTTCTTTTATTATTTCAAAAATTTCGTCATAGGAAGCTTTTACAAAGTTATGGCCTTTTTTTGTCCGATTTTTTTTTATCAGGGGATGAGTTAATCTTTCAGGATGGTACATCCTTGAAAGAAGCGCCCTGCCCTTTTTGCATATAAAACCTTTTGTTACAGGATGATCAGGATCGCCTTCAAGTTTAACAACTCTATGACCATCCACAGTTACAATAAATCTGCAGAGATCAGGGCAGTCCATGGGACATGAAGCTTTAAACTGTTTTTCCATTACACCTCACAAAAAAAGAACCGATTTTGGATAGTTAGAACTGTTTTATATGGGTTAAAATGGCATTTTGCAATCCCTTTTTAAGAGACAACATGATATCAGGATAAACAACACCTTTTATCTCATCCATATACACCTTGGATATTTCAGTGGGAAGAACAAGAACCTGTTGATCCATGCTGCTAAATCGCCTGCAAAACTCTGCCTTGCCTGAAAACACAAGGTTTTCAGCGGCTATTGTTTTTATCCCGGGTAGAGATATAGCACCTAATAGTTCCAACCATAGTTCAATGATTTTTCCCCATTTTGATTTATTCAAAAGGGCTGATCCAAGATTAAAAACAGGTGGCGATTCAATCCCTTTTGCCTGTTGACGTGAAATATTATAGGAGTGGATATCGTATACAACACAGAAACCAAAACGATTCAATAAAGTATTAATACTTGTTTCCATAAAACTGTAAAAAGCGTCATAATGTCTTAAACTTTTTTTGTTCATTTCAGGAGTTGGTAATGTCTTATAAACCCGGGTGCCCCAAAATCTTTCAGGGGTAAGCGGCAGTGTCAGATCACGGGAACGGTTAAGGTCATAGACAGCCCTTGACTCAAGAGCCCAAACTGCATTGCCAAGGTCCTTTATCATCAGATCAGTGCCTGTATCTTCCTCAAATTTTCGCTGATTAGAATCAAGGGCCATATGACAAAGCAAATCCTCTCTGACATGATGTCCTGCATGTATTGCAACTGCTATAAATGGAAGGGAAAAATCAAGATGATAGGCAAATCCTCCCAAGGGGTCTGTTCCTGCTATTATTTTTGTTTTAGCCATTTTTGTTATTCAATATTGTATCGTGCCAGGGCAGAAGTGATGATGTGATCAATGAGTTTTCGATACTCCTCCACAGGACCGTCAGCAGAAGGATAATGCATGGAAAATATCTGGGGGCTCCAGCTCTTGACCGGTTTGAGCCCTGGTATTCCATTCACTTCCATAATTTTGGGTTTACCATTGGCATCAAGGCGCATGTCTGCCCTGACATGATCCAGGCAGTTCAACACATCTGTGGCCTGGCGGCAAAGTTCAATCAACTCTTCTTTTTTCTGGGAAACAGGGTGTATTTTTGTTGCACCAACTCCTCTTAAATCACTTCTCAGAATGGGATATTTACCAAACATGGAAGGATCAACCACAACCTTTCCACATAAAAATTTTTGATGTTCCCCATTTCCCAGCATTAGAACAGTATACTCATCTCCGGGAAGATACTCTTCCACCAGTGCAGGCTGGTAAAAAATTTTTTCAATGTAACCTATCATCTTTTTTAACTGTTCAGGAGAATGAACCACACTGTCATCATTGATACCCACAGACCTTGACTCATAACTTGGTTTCACAAAAGCAGGATAGGCAATATCAGGAAGCTCATCAGATGTTCCAAGCTGATAGTGGTAGGGGATTGAAATCTTATTTTCTTTCAATATATTGTGGGTGGCAGTTTTATGGATCAACTGCCTCATGGTTTTTGCATCAGGCCCGATATAGGGAATGCCTTTATCATCAAAAATGTCGGCAAGCCATTTTTCATCACCTTCACCCATGCCAATGGTCTCGGATTTGCTGGAAATATGATAAAGTGCACTCCAGACAATATCAAATGATTTTTTTTCAAGGATTGAAAAAAAATCATCCATGGTGTTAACAAATGCAATTTCTGCACTCTTTCCCGAGGCATCAATTGCCTCTTTGATACTTTGGGTGACATTGATATCTCCCCACCCCTGGGCATCTCCTGCCGGACCTGTAATTAATAATATTTTTTTCATAAAGTTTTAAAACCTTTCAAAATATGATGTAAAAAGCATCCTTTAAATTTCAAACAGATCTGGATTCCATTCATAGGCAGCCAGAGCCTTAACTACTTCCGGAGAAACATGTTTAAGCAGCCTTGTATAGGCATCAATTCTCTCTTTTTCCCAGCAAACTCTTGAGACTATATGCATATCAATGTCAGGTGAAAAAGCAGTTGGGTGATCCTGGTTTTTTATTGATCGAGTTTTTATGGATGGATTTTTCATTACATGTTCAGCCATCCGCTGGTTGGGATTGAGAAGTGTAACCGATGTTTTGACCTGATTGGAAAACTCTTTTTGAAAAAGATCCATGCGATATCCAAAATGAGTACAGCAGAGCGCAGCATATATTTTTCCTACTGGCTCAGGCACTTTTGCAACAGCTTCTTTCACATTTGTATTAATCATCTGTGTCACAATGCTGCTAAAAGGTTCTCTTTCAATCTTGCCTGCTAAATTTATGCATCCCTGGCCTGTTATGCGGTCAGGATTAATTCCCATTTTAATCAGATTTTTTTCATGGGATTTTTCAGCAATGGTTGTGGGAGTTCCAAATATAATCACATGACTGTCAGGATCTGCAATAAGATTTTCATATATCAATTGAACACCATGATCCACAATACCGGATACAAGGGCTTTGGTGTTTTGCTCAAAGGGAGTAAAAGGATAGATCACAGAGAGTGTATTGCAGGCGATGAGAATCATATCCGGTTTAAAAGCTTCCATTGCATTGAGTGCATTATTAAAAACCCTGGCTCTTCGTTCCATAGTCTTAAAATGATTGTAACCGCCATTTTGTTCCGGCCAGGCATTGAAATAAATCATTGAGACATCCTGCCAGGGTGAGTTTTTTTTCAAATGGGCTGCAATTTGTGCAAAAACTGACATGCCGCCCAATCCTGAATCAGTTACCAGAATAGTTTTTCTGGAGCCATCCCTTTTTTTTAAAGTATCCATATAAATTATTTATTACCTTGATGGCCAGCTATTTTATGGGTCAACCACTCCTTGATCAGTTGTTGCGACCATTTGGGTGAAGATTCAAGCTTATCCTCCACAAGAAGGGTCAAAAAATCCTTCCAGTGATGATAATGCTGCAGAGTAGTCAGCCTGTTGCGAAACATTGCAGCACCTTTTTGGGGTTCTGACTTCATCTTTTCCATAATCATGGATATTTCATTAAAGAATCCATCCCTTCCATAATAGTGAAGAAATCCCTGCCATGCTTCATCTGTTTTTTTATCATCGTTCAGAGGTATTGATATCTCTTTAAATTTCTTCCAAAATGTTTCAAGCTCGGGATTTTTTATACGAGACAGCCCTGATTCATGAATTTTATATGGGATAAGTTCCAGAGATAAAAGGGATTTTTTGCTTACCTTCAAGTTAACTAAATAACCAAGTTTTCGGTACTTCAGATCAGTGGGTTGATAAAAAGCAAAATTTCCCAGGCTGTAACAGATGGGGGTCTTGTTATAAAACTGGAAACCTTGAGGAACATGGGGATGATGTCCTATAACAATATCTGCTCCTGCTCCTGCCATTTGTTTAAAAGCTTTGACAACATAAGGCGGTGGAAATGGAATGTACTCAATTCCGCAATGGGAAATGACAATTATAAAATCAACTTCTGCCTTTAGTGCTCTGATAGTATTTTCTATCTTTGATAAATCCCACCCCATTACACCGGGGTTTTCTCCTGCTGTTGTGAGATCTTCTCCTTCGCTGAAATTAACAATGGCAATTTTAATATCATTTACATCTATTACAAGAGGGGTTGCAGCCTCTTTAATTGACATTCCTGCACCACTCCATTGAATATGGTTTTGATTTAAAACATCAAGGGTGTCTTTAAATGCATCAAGTCCATAATCAAATACATGATTATTTGCCAGGGTGACCACATCAAATGGAACACACTTTAATGCATTTATATGGCAAAGGTTTCCTTTAAATACAGCACCGCTTTTAGAAACAGGTTCGCCTCTGTCACTTAAAGGAGATTCAAGGTTGACAATGGATAGATCAGCAGATTTCAGAATGGGCAGAAGATCGCCATATATGGATTCCGGATGGGTTTCCATGATTTTCTTAAAATTACGAATAGGTGCCCAGTCACCTGCAATACATACTTGAGCAGTCGATTTTTGAGAATGCAAAGCTGTTCTGCCGGCTGACCAGTACCCTTTTTTCAAGTCAAATGATGATGTTACATTCATGTTGGGTTATGTTTAAAAAATATTATTTCTGACAAAATTTTTAAACATTTAAAGACTAAGTTTTTTTGTCAAACTTTTTTTAACAACTCTACCTCTATGGGACAAAATATTTACTGGAGATCTTTTAAAAACTTTTCCGGCAACAGAACCCACAATACCGTGTTTAAGGTCGCCACGTCCTTTTGTACCCATGACAACAAGATCAGGAGACTCCTTATCTATGACCTTTAAAATCTCATCAACAGGTTTCCCTGTTTTAAACATGATTTTAACCTTGTCTTTGTCAATTTCAGCTTCATCTGCCATTTTAGAAAGCTGTTGCTTTCTGTCATTTTTTATCTCTTTAACATAGTGTTCTGCATTAACATCATATCCCATGGAAACAATACTCTCAACCGATTCTATATCCCTTGAATTAATTATGCTTAAAACAATAATTTTTGCATCACTGTTCATGGCCATCTGTACAGCACAATTAAAAACACCTGGTGAATATTCAGTAAATTCCAGGGGGACCAGAATTTTTTTAATATTATCCAATTTCTTTTTCCTTTTTTATAACCGCCATATACCCTAAAGGTCAAAACCTGGCGGATCTGATTATTTTCCATGCAACACAACATAAAAGAATCCAGGCGGTCAGCCTGGATTCTTTTATGAAAAATTAAGCTTTGCCAAAAGCCTCTTCAGCAGTTTTAGCAATTCCTTTTTTAGGCATTCTTGGTCTTTGCATTAAATAGAGAAGACCAAAAATAAGAAGTGCAACAGGATAAATATAGTACCTCTGATCATGGGGCAGACCAACAAGAGATGCTACTGCATCCGGCCTCATAGCACATATTGTTACGCATAAAAACAAGGGTACTTCCCATATTTTATTACCTGCCACAAACCAACCCTGGGTTGCCGAAGCAAAGGCAAAATTACCAATGCATGCCATTAAAAATATCAAAATTGCCTGGGGCCAGGAATTAATATTATGCAAAATCAAATCAGAATTAAATATGAACATGAATGGCAAAATTGCCGTTCTAATATCATACATGAATCCCTGGAGTCCCGTGGCAATGGGCGGCGATTTTGCAATGGCAGCAGCAGCATAGGCAGCAAGACCTACAGGAGGTGTATCATCTGCAAGAATTCCAAAATAAAAACAGAACAGATGTGCTGACATTAACGGTACAAACCAGTCCTGGTAACCTGCTATGGTAACAATGGCAGGTGCTGTCAAAGATGCCATGACTATATAGGTTGCAGTGGTTGGAAGTCCCATGCCTATAATCAGACTTGCAAGGGCAGTAATAACAAGCATCAAATATACATTACCCCTTGAAACAACATCAATAATTTCAGTAATAAGCCCTCCCAAACCCAACGCTACAACGCCAACAATTATTCCTGCGGCTGCTGTTGCAAGTGCCACGGCAACCATATTGCGTGCTCCCGAGGCAAGGGCACCAAAAATATTAACAACTGCCTGTTTTATTGCAGGACCAATAGGCTCTTTTGCAACATATGCCTTTACAGGCTCCTGGAACAGCATTACAAGCCCCATAAGCCATATGGCATGGAAAGCGGCAAGCTCTGGTGAATGTCTTACAACCACCAGCTCATATAATAAAAGTGCGATTGGAATCATAAAATGGATTCCACCAATAAGAGTTTTAAAAAAAAGAGGAAGTTCACTTTTTGCAAGGCCTCTTAAACCAAGTTTTGACGCTTCAATGTGTGTAATATAAAAGAGTGCTGCATAGGAAGCAAAAGCTGGAACTGCCGCAGCTTTAATAACCTCTACATAGGGAACATTGACATACTCTGCTATAATAAAGGCCGCAGCTCCCATAATAGGAGGAGCAAGCTGTCCATCTGTGCTTGCAGCAACCTCAACAGCAGCAGCCTTTGTGGGTGGATACCCAACCTTTTTCATCATGGGTATGGTAAAAGTTCCTGTGGTGACAATATTAGCAATACTTGAACCTGATACCATGCCGGTAAGACCACTTCCAAGGATGGCAGCCTTTGCAGGTCCACCCTTAAAACCACCAAGAAGACTCAAGGCAAGCTGAATAAAATATCTTCCTGCCCCTGCCTTGTCAAGCATTGCGCCAAAAAGTACAAACAGGAAAACTATTGTTGCAGAGACATCAAGGGGAATTCCATAAATTCCTTCTGTGGACATGGTCATCTGCCCTACAAAACGATTCAGGGATACTCCTTTAAAAGCAATGAGATCCGGCATATAAGGACCTAAGAAAGCATAAGTGCAAAAACATATTGCAATAACTGGAAGAGCAGGCCCTATCACTCTTCTTGCAGCTTCAAGAAGAAGAATAGTTAAGGCAATACCGATTATTATATCCCTCTGGATTGGAGATCCATGACGCATGCTCATTCCAACATAATCAAGCATGATATATAAAGCTGCAAGACATGCTGTAATGCCAATAATATAATCGAAAATTGGAATTCTATTTGTAGCCGATAAAAATTTCAGACCAAATTTTGGTTTTTTAAAAAAGGGATAGTTTAAATAGACAATTAATAAGGCAAAACCAAGATGAATTGCTCTTATATACGTTGAATCAAGAATAAGCCAGCTTGCTATAGACAATTGAAACAGGCTCCATATTACCGCAATAGTTGGAATCACCCATTTTGAAAATCCTTCAGGCCGCCGCCCAATTCCCTCTTCCTCTTCTACCATTTTTCTGGCAAGTTCTAGACCATCATCAATTTCCTCAATTTCTGTATTGCTCATAATTCACCTGATTTTGAAAAGCATGGGAAAAGATAGTGCATCTTTTCCCATGCCAGATTAATAGAAAGTAATTGTTTAAATTAAAACTATTTTAAACCTACTTCTTTATAATATTTCATTGCACCTGGATGAATAGGAGCTGAAAGACCAGTCAGCATAGCCTCTTTTGTAAGACCTGCATAGGCAGGATGCAGTTTTGCAAAATCTTCAAAATTATCAAAAACCTCTTTTACAATTGCATATACAACATCATCAGATACTTTTGCTGATGTGACAAAGGTTGCTTTTACACCAAATGTCGGGATTGCATCTTCTTTATTGGCAGCACCTGGATAATTTTTCATCAATGTTGCAGCTTTTGCATAATAGGGGTATTTAGCAACCAGGCTGTCAGTGTTTCCAATTGGGACAAATTTCACCTTACGTTTTCCTGCAGTTGCCTCTTTGTAATATCCTGAAGGATGTCCAACAGTATAGAAGGCAGCATCAATTCTTCCATCCTGGATAAGTCCTGGTTGTTCAGCAGCTTTTAAACTTTCAGCATGAAAATCTTTTTCCCAGTTAAGTCCATTTGCTTCAAGGGCATCAATGGCATTCTGACGAAATCCTGCCCCAAAGTTTCCAATACTTACTCTTTTTCCTTTAAGATCAGCTAAGCTGTTAATATTAGCATCTACAGCTGCTATAAGGTCAACTGTTTCAGCATGAATGGAAAATACCGCACGAAGATCTTTTTGAGGGCCTTTATCTTTCCAGTCTGCAAGTCCTTTTGTTGCCTGATACTGACGATCAGACTGGGCAACACCAAATTCAAGGTCTCCTGCCATGATTGCATTTATATTAAATACAGAACCACCTGTTGATTCAACTGTGCAGCGAAGACCATACTCTTTTTTCTTTTTGTTAACAATTTTAGCAATTGCGCCGCCTGTTGGATAGTAAACACCTGTAATACCACCAGTTCCAATTGTTACAAAAGTTGTTTTTGCCTGGGTTTCAGTAACAGAAGAGCCCATAAAAAGTACCATGGTAAACAAAAAAGCTGTAGCAAGAATTAATCCTTTTTTCATAATAAAACTCCTTGATTTAAATGTTATAAATTATAGTGTAATTACTGAATTAAATGTTTTTTTCTACCTCCTTTCGTTTTTTTGAATATCTAAATGAATTAATAAAACTTATATTTCACAATCAAATTTGTAAAGTTAAAAGCAAGCAACTCCCTGATAAAATAGTGGTTTGTCCCACTCAATCTATCTGAAGCTTGTTATACATTATCCTTAAAGTTAAAATTCTTTTTAGATAATATTTGTTTTATTCCAGATCACGCACCGGCAAAGCTCTGTAAGCTTTATATTTTCCAATTCTGTCGGTAGACGCGTATCCCCGGTGAAAATTAAAAATTCCGGCAGAAATAAATTCCATTTCCGATGCCCACACCCATGCACAGGTGAGTTCAATTGCCGAAACTATTTTCACCTTCAAACCACATAGAGATTCATATCCTTTATCAGCATTATAAAGAGATTTGAGCTCATCAACAGTTGGCATGCGCCAATTGTCATAATTATGTTCAATGGTATATGGGAAGGTGTATTTAACCCATTGTTGAGCATGTCTCCAATTAATGTCTCCCTGGTTGTCAGTTGCAGCCCACATAACATTTAACAAGGTGTCGGTCACTGTGCCATCACCGTTATCAACAAAACGTTCCTGGGCATGGACCTGATTGCCAATCGTTAAAACAGAAATTAAAGTAATAAAAAAAATTGATACTGCTAAAAATCTATTCATAACCTTATCCTTTTTTTTATAATATTTTTGCCCCACAAAAAAGCATATAATTAACAACCTGTTTTGTAAAGCCAAAATTTTGAATGATCATCAAATTATAAATCATATTTATTTTTTGAGTATTATCCTTGCATCTACAACATCCAATCCATTTTCATACAATAGTACTGGGTTAAGATCCATTTCTTCAATTTCAGGATATGACTCTATAAGCTCAGAACACATGGATAAAAGCTTTCTTAAAGTTTTTTTATCATAACCTTTTTGCCCTCTCACACCATCCAGAAGAATAGAAGAGTTGGTTTCGCTTATCATCTTTTTGCAGGATGTAGGAGAGACAGGCAAGACCCAGAAAGTAACATCTTTCATGATTTCAACCAGAATGCCGCCAAGACCATACATTATTACAGGACCAAACTGTTCATCAATTTTTGTTCCAATAATAATTTCAAGACCCTTTTGTGCCATGGGAGCCACAAGAACCCCTCTGATATCTGCATCAGCATTATAAATTTTTGCACTCTTTATAATCTGCTTAAAACCATTTTTAACTTCTTTTTCTGAGCTTAAATTAAGTTTAACTCCTTTAGCGTCACTTTTATGCAAAATATCAGGAGAGACAATTTTTAAGACAACACCAGCCTTTTGTCCTTTATTAGCCTTTATTTTTTTTGCGATTTCCCATGCTTCATCTTCACTTCCTGCCACCTGCCCAACAGACGTTGGTGCACCATGAAGTTTGATCAACTGTTTTGCTTCATGTTCAAGCAGAACATTACGTCCTTCTTCTCTTGCATTGTCAATAATTCTTTGACCTTCTGTCTTGGCTTTGGCTCGCCAGTCAAAAACAAAATTGGTCTTTCCATGATAGGATTTCAGATAATTGCCATATTTGCATAAAGAAGCCACGCATTTACATGAAATATCCAGAGAATCATGAACAGGAATATTATAATGCCGAAGAAGATCCAAGGCATGGGATTCATAGGAAGAGTAAAGAGAGTGAACAATAATTGGTTTTTTGCGTTTTTTGATCATTGCTCCGAATCTATGGGCAGCAGCCTCTTCTCCAACAGCGAGGCTCTCTTCAAATCTGATACCATAACCCCCAAAAAGGCCTACGACAAGAAGGCCTCCAACATTGGGATCCTGAATAATTATTTTTGCACAATCTGCAAATACATTTGGGTCAGAATCTGTTCCCCCTGCAACATCAACAGGATTTGTCACTGATGCTGCATCAGGTAAAATTTTTCTTAAATTCTCCTTGGTTTTTTCAGAAAGTTCAGGAAGATTAACACCATGGTCAGTTAAAAGATCAGCTGCGATTGTAGCATGGCCACCACCATCAGCAAGAATTGCAATGGAGTTACTTTTAATGACAGGCTGGCTTGAAAGAGTCTCAGCAACTGGAAAAAGCTCATCAGAGTTATCAATTACAACAACTCCTGCCCGCTCATAAGCACTTTTGGCAACTTCGCTCATTCCTGCAAGAGATCCAGTATGGGAGCCTGCTGATTTTTTTCCTGTTGCAGACCGCCCGCTCTTTAAAAGAATAATAGGCTTTTTCCTGCTTGTATTATGTGCTTCCTGCAAAAATTTTCGTCCTTCACTCATACCTTCCACATACATGAGAATAGATTTGGTTTCAGGATCATTTCTGAAAAATTCAAGATATTCATGAAATTTAATGTCTGATTCATTACCAACTCCAACATAATAGGTAAATCCTTCATGTTTGCGAATGGTAGCTTCTGTAATAAGGGTCAGTGCCATATTCCCGCTCTGGCATAAAAGAGCTATACTGCCCTTTGGAGCATTTTGAATTCCCACAAGATTCATATTGGATTTAAGGTTTATCATGCCGGAAGTATTAGGACCAATCAGCCTTACCCCGGTTTCATGGGCAGCTTTAATCACTTCTGTTTCAAGCTCTTTCCCCTCCTTGCCAAGCTCCCTGAATCCACCTGCAATAATTACAGCACCGCTGACCTTTTTTTCACCGCATTTTCTTAAAATAGAGGGGATTGTTCTTGCCGGAGTTGTGATAAGAGCAAGATCAACATCTCCTTGAATCTGCGTTATATCCTTATAACACTTAAGACCTAAAATCATATCCTCTTTTGGATTTACAGGATAAATTTCTCCTTCAAAGCCATCTGCTTTAAGAGTTTTAATAGCCTGATACCCTCGTTTTGTTTTACTTTTTGAGGCACCTATAATTGCAACTGATTTTGCATTTAGTACTTTATCTAACATTTGCTTTTATCTCCTCCTACCTTTCTCTCTTCTCAAAAGTATCAAGAGATGCCTCTCTCTCCTTGGTTGAAACACAGGCAAGGCAGGCTTCTATTTCATAATCCATCAATGCTTCAAGACTGCATTCGCCCTGTGCCATGAAAAATCCTTTTTTAATCTCTTTTAAAGAGAAGGCAGAGTTGGCAACTATTTTTTTGGCCATGGCAAATGCCTCATCCATAAGATCATCAAGAGGTACTGCTTTATTTACAAGTCCTATCCTCTCAGCCTCTTCACCGGTAATATTTTCTGCAGTAAAGAGAAGTTCTTTTGCCTTTCCAGGTCCAATAAGATCCTGAACAAGCCTGAACGCACCTCCTGTTACAGATGAAGTTACCCTTGCTTCAGGAGAACCAATGAGAGCCTCTTTTGAAGCAAGCCTTATATCACATGCAAGAGCAAGCTCATAACCTGAACCAAGAGCATATCCATTAATAGCTGCAATGGTTGGTTTTTCAAATTTTATGATCTTTCTTGATGCTTCCTGCAAAGACTCAAGATATATTCTGTAGTCTTCAATGCTTCTACCCTTGGAATCTTTAAGATCTGCTCCAGTTGAAAAAGCCCTGCCCTCTCCTGTAATAATCAAAGCTTTAATATTTCTGTCCTGCTTTGCATCTTCAAGGATATCCTGCATCTCAATCCAAAGCTGCCGGTTCATGGCATTGAGCACTTTAGGTCGATTTAGTTTAATAAGACCAATTTGATCTTGTTTTTCATAAATTATGCATTCATAGTCCATTTGGTTCACCTTCACCTAAAATATTATTGTATATTGTTAAATTGTGACTCATTTAATTCAATAAAAGCAATCTTCATGCCATAAAAGGTATTTAAGCCTGCTGCAACTAAACACCACTATATCAGCCTTTGCAGCATTTTAAATATTAGAATAAATTTACCGTAAAAAACAATAGTAATTGGTTGATTTAATCAATTATTACTGACAATCAGAGTATAACTCATTAAATGGCTCTAATACAAGACTCATGGATAAATTTGATCATTTCATCAAATTGAACTATTTGATCAATTTTTCCCAATGCAGCTTTGAAGCAGAGCTATGTTCACAATTTGGGAAATCAACGTTTTGTAACAGTCTGTTGACACCACATATCACTTTGTATAAATATAAATGAAAAATTGACCTTTAAAAAGTATATCTGTTTTTCTTAGATTAAACATATTAAACCAATTAACAGGGCATGAAAAACTCAATTTTTATAATCATAATATTTTTTTTTGGATTTCTGTTTAACTCTTGCAGTGAGGAACCTGTTTCTCTATCACTTGTGCAAGCAGAGCTGCCCCATATCAATTTCAAGGGGTTTAATATTCCAAAATTCCCCACTGCACTGGGACAGTTAAATTATGCAAAATCAGGTTTTGTTGATTCTAAAGAAAAAAAAGCTTCTTTAGAGATCATATCTTTTCTTTTTCCTGAATCCCGGCTTGAGTGCGGCCATGCAGACTTGAATTTAGCCTATATGAAACTGGGACATGATTATAGATTTGCAAATCAACACGATTTTAATAACAGTATATTATCCTATCATGAAGTGATCCAAAATTATTCAAAATATCCCCAGATCCTTGTTCATGCGAACTGGTATCTTGGATGGATTCATTGTGACCTTTTAAATTCAAAAAAAACAGGAGTGAAATATTTCTGGCATATTGTAAAAACCTGGCCTGAAATCAAAATGGGAATATCCTCACCAGTTCCATGGGTAAGCCTTGTTTATCCATCGCAAGAGAAATCAGACCAGTCAACAAATAAGAAGACAAATGTCTATTGGGCAGGTCTTTCTCTTCTGGAAATCATCCGTCATACTGAAAACTTAAGTGAAAGTTTAAAAGCTTTTGATCTTCTCTGGAGAAATTAT
>JBDLIV010000007.1:0-19445 GCA_039714675.1 Thermodesulfobacteriota bacterium | reverse complement strand
TGCAGCCCTTGCAGCAAAAGAGCAGACAATTGTTGTGCTGAGACTGACCACCCATGTCTGTCATGCAAGAGAGAAAATAAAATTTGATCAATATCAAAACAACTCTCCATATAAAACTGATTTCAATAAAGAAAACGGTCCCTATATCCCTTTGACAACCCTGGCACTTGACATGAAGCGAGAATCAATTAAAAAACTGCATCAAGCCAGACAATTTATTAAGGATGCAGTGCTAAACAGGGAATTCAAGTCAGCTACCAGCCATGGAAAAGGTCTTATTACCTCGGGTTTGACTTATCTTTCTGTACTTGATGTGTTTGAAAATATCAAAAACAGGCCTGATATCTTAAAGCTTGGTGCTGTAAATCCCCTTGATAAAGAAGGTATTCTCTCATTTTTAAAAGCCCACGATGAGATTCTGATTCTTGAAGAGCTGGACGATATTCTTGAAATTCAGATCAAGGCCCTGGCCTATGATGCTGGATTGAAGATAAAATTGATCGGGAAATCAGATGATGAAGATTATGTTGGCGAGTATACACCAGATAAGGTAAAAGATAAGATTGCCGGGGTATGGCCTGATCTGATAACACATCATGACCCTGAATCTTTTGTCCTGCCTTTTGAAATACCGGCAAGACCCGCTCAGCTGTGTCCTGGATGTGGTCACAGGAGCGCCTTTTTTGCCATAAAAAAAGCCCTTAAAGATGAAGATATCACTGTAGCTGATATCGGCTGTCACACATTAGGGTATCTGCCTCCATACAATATCGGGGAGATTCTGATGTGCATGGGTGCTTCTTCCGGCATGGCTTCAGGCTTGTCACTGTTTAATGAAAAAAGAAAAACAGTGGCTTTTTTAGGAGATTCAACCTTTTTCCATGCAGGCCTGCCAGGATTGATAAATGCAATATTTAACAACCACAATATCACTCTGATTATCATGGAAAACGGCACCACTGCCATGACCGGACACCAGGATCATGCAGGCAAAAAGATTTCCATTGAAAATCTATTAAAAGGGCTTGGCATTGACAACATATCTTCCTGTGATACCTATGACCAATCCAGATTAACTGATATTGTGAAACAATCCATGCAGATAGAAGGCATAAGCGTAGTGATTGCAAAACACCCCTGCATGCTGAAATTTACAAGGCTTCAGCGAAAAAAACCCGGATTTGTTCAAAAGCATATCCTGATAAACCAGGAGACCTGCAAAAGAATACATGAATGTGTTCAAGAGTTTGGCTGCCCCTCATTTGTCAGGAACCCTGACAAAAGCATTGATATCAACCTTGACCTTTGCATCGGGGATGGATCATGCAGATCCTCATGCCCTGAACAGGCAATTGATTTTGATAAAAAAACAAAATGAAAACATTTAATATCTATATCACAGGTGTAGGCGGACAGGGCATTGGCTTGTTAAGCCAGGCTTTGTTGAGGGGGTTGGATCATGCAGGAATAAATGCCATTGCAGTGGATACCCACGGGCTTGCCCAAAGAGGAGGTGTTGTTGTCTCACAGATTAGATGCGGTAAAAATATTCATTCTCCCCTGATCATGAAAAAGAGTGCAGATCTTGTTTTGGGCATGGAAGTTCATGAAGCTATGCGGGGGGTTGGGTATGCTCTGAAAAAAGGCGGAACAATTGTATATCTGGATGTCTCCTGGCAGCCGCTTGGTGTCCGGCTCGGCAATGAGAGTAAAATCACTTCAGAAGATATTCAGATTGCCTGTGAAGCAGCACAAGCAAATGCCATTAAGGTTGATACTCAATACATGGAAGATACAAGAATGCAGAATATGGCTCTTCTGGGCACCATTGCAAAGTATAAACTTGTTCCCAACGTGACAAAAGGAAATTATCATAATGCACTGGAAGATCTTCAAACAGGTAGGATGTTAAGCAAAAACAGAGGCCTTTTTGATGTATATGCATCATAAGCCATAACAATCCAGATGTTCATTTAGTTGAACAAAGTATTGCTTTAACCAGGACCTCATGCAATCTCATATCACTAACAAAAAAAGGTTTTTTTAAAATTTAAAGATCACTCCAATGGCAGGACCATGGGTCACGGTATCATAGGCAAAATAGTTTGCAGTGTTGCGTGTGCCGGTTTCATAATCAACCCAGAGCGCCATATACTGTATATCCAGTGTGATGGAGTCAGTAATATTATACATAACGTTGACAGCGGTTTTGGCAGTGAAGTCTGACTCCAGACCAAAACCTCCGATATCTCCCCTGATCATTAACTGCCAGTCCTGGGCAATGTCAAAAATCCCCCGCAACCCAATGATAGCATCGACCCAGTTTTCATCTCTTTGAAGGGAAATCAAAGGCAGTAAAGCGCCTTGGCTTCGACTGAGCGTTAATTTATTTTTCCATCGGCGGGCCCCAACAAAAATATCTAAAACTCCTTGATCTATTGTTATCCGGTTGAAACAGAACAACTCTATTATGGTCTGCTTTGCACCGCTTGTATAATATATCCCGTTTATGGCACCGGGAATATCTTTTTCCAGGTCCATGAAGCTAAAATCAAAGGCAAGTCCCCAGTTATTTTTATAAATACCTTCCATACGGATCATGCCGCCCAGTTTCAGGTGATCAAAAATGTCACTGGAGCTGATATCGACATCAGCATCGTTAACAAAATTGATAGAAGAATCCCCTTTGATATTAGCGAACATCAAATAAGGTTCAATTAAAAATTCAAAATCTTTTTTTACTTTGGAATCTTCAGCAGATGCCACATTAACCGGCAATATAATTGCGGTTGCTACCAATAAGTAAAATAGATATTTCATTTTGTTGAAAAAAAGAATTACTGATTTGTTGACCATTATAAATTCCTCCAGGCTGTTAATATTCCATTTTGTCTTATGTGTATAGTTATTTGAGTCAGTGATGACTTTCTTTGACTACTTCTTCCTTGCATAAAAGCAATAGGCCTGTCAAGCCTAATAAACAATCATTAAAGATTTTGATAAAACAACCTCTCAAATCGCAATTCGTAAGGTAGATGATTTCTATTTCACAATCGTAAGTCCAACAATCAAAATACTTTATGTTAGCAACCACCCCTAAAAAGGGTGGCATGATGGTTTAATTATTCATTTTTACCAGGGATGGTATTTCATATTCAGGTTAATATATATAATATTACACATGTTCTATTCCTGTGTGGTTAGAAATTTCAGAATTAATTGTGCAAAGATCGTATAGACTCAAGTCATGGATGTTATTATTACCAGTCAACCTTGCAAAATCTTTAAGCTCTCTTGTGGATACTGTTAGAAAATTTTCAAGCTTTTGGGCTGCCTTTGTTATATTTAATCTACTTCTTAATTCACGATCCTGGGTGGCAATTCCCATGGGACACTTGCCTGTACCGCAGACACGATATTGCTGACATCCAATTGCCATTAACGCTGAAGTCCCTATGGCAACAGCATCTGCCCCAAGAGCCAGGGCTTTGGCAAAATCAGAAGATACACGCAGACCACCTGTAATTACAAGACTCACATCTCTTCTACTGTTTTCATATAGAAATTTTTGAGCCCTGTAGAGGGCAAATATGGTTGGTATGGATGTGGCAGCCTTGACAAATTTGGGAGAAGAGCCTGTGGAGCCGGCTCTGCCATCAAGGGTTATAAAATCAGGATTTGCAAAAAGTGCAACTTCAAAATCTGCTTCAATATGACCTGCAGCAAGCTTTATTCCAATGGGTTTACCCTGGGACATATTCCTAAGCCATTCAACTTTCTCTTTTAAATCTTGCTTGGTTTTTATCCCTGGAAAATGAGATGGACTTTTTATATCCTCCCCTTTTTTAAATCCTCTCAGATCAGCAATCTCCTGTGTAACTTTTCTGCCGGGCAGGTGGCCTCCCATGCCGGGTTTGGCTGACTGACCTATTTTAATTTCAATGGCATCAACTTTTTTTAAATTCTCTTCACTTACACTATATTGATTTGGAACATATTCAAATATATATTTATAAGCATTTTCAAACTCCTGGGGTAAAATTCCGCCCTCACCTGAACATACCGCTGTTCTACTTGCTGCACTGCCTTGTGCCAAAGCAGTTTTAGCCTCTTTGGATAGTGCTCCAAAGGACATGTGTGCAATATAGACAGGTGATTCAATGATAAGAGGATGGTCAGCATTCGGGCCGATTATTGTTCTTGCATCTACAGGATCTTCTGTATTCAGAGGTATTTTTGCAAGCTGTGCACCTTTGATCAGTATATCATCCCATGAAATAGTTTTAATTTTTGTTCTCATGGGTTCATAAATGATATCACCGCTATCTGCAATGTCATGGATATCAGAAAAATAATTTTCTGTTTCAGACATTGTTTTTTTAAGATCAGGGAAATCTTCTGGCTCTATACTTTCAGAAGATGGTTCTTCTGCTTCTTTTATTTCAACTGTATCTTCTGCAATTTTTTTAAACATTTTTTTGGGTGAACCACACACAGGACATAGCCAGTCATCTGTCAAAGTATCCCAGGAAGGATTTTCACTGTCATCATAAATAAATTCACACACTTCACATATATATTTTGCCATTGATTTCTCCTTTAAACATCTAAGTTTGCAGGTTCACAATACTCTCGTGCATGTCTGCAATAGGGGCATCGAGGAGGAGGCTCATGACCTTCATAGGTATAACCGCAAATACTGCATTTCCAGCGGATGGGTTTCTCTCTTTTATATACACTCTCTGTCTCCACAAGAGTTAATAAATTTTTAAATCTTTCCAGATGAGTTTTCTCAATTTTTGCTATCTGGTTGAACAGAACTGATGCTCTTGTATTCCCTTCAATTTCTGCCTGAACTGCAAACTCAGGATACATATGTTCTGCTTCATGGGATTCACCTTTTATTGCTTCTTTAAGGTTGTCAGCAGTAGTTTTTTCTCCGTATAGCAGTCTAAACTCTTCAAGGGCATGGTACATCTCATTTTCAGCAGTCTCTTCAAAAATTTTTGCAATATAATGAAAACCCTCTTTTCTGGCAATCCGGGCATAAAACATATATCTGCTCCTTGCCATGGATTCACCTGTGAAGGCTGTTTTTAAATTCTCTTTGGTTTTACTCATGCTTAACCTCCCTACAAAACACCTTGAAAAATTTTATAAATCATGTATCGTAACTCTATTGTAATGAAAATTAAAATGCAAATTTTTTATCAGAGTTTTATCTTTAATTTTATGTAAGTTTTTTTACTCCTGTCCGACTTACACCATAAAACTGCGGTCAAATATCTTGTATCTATTTGACAAAACAGATCAACACTTTAATTTTTATTTAAGGAGAAACACTATGGAAACATACTACGACCCGCAGGACCTTTTAAAGTTTGGTCAGATTGGCAAAGATGCACCAAAGCTTGCAAAAAAATTTTTTGAATACTATGGAGAAGTTTTTGCCGAAGGTGAGCTGACTGAAAGGGAAAAATCTTTAATTGCCCTGGCAGTAGCCCATGCCATACAGTGCCCTTACTGCATTGATGCATATACTCAGGCCTGTCTTGAAAAAGGTTCCAATTCAGGTGAAATGACTGAGGCTGTACATGTTGCCACAGCCATCCGCGGGGGTGCTTCCCTGGTTCATGGTGTGCAGATGAGAAATATAAATGATAAGCTCTCCATGGGGTGAAGCCATGTCATTAAAGATAGCCAACTCCTTTGATAAAGCCCTGGTGCAGAACAAACTTGTTCTAAAACGGGAAAAAACCACAATCTGCCAGATTAATGTGGGATATCTCTGCAACCTTTCGTGCCGCCACTGCCATTTAACAGCAGGACCCGACAGAAAAGACAACATGACAAAAAAAACAGTAGAAGAGGTGATACAATACGCGCAAAGATGTAAGTTTGACACCATTGATATCACAGGCGGTGCTCCGGAAATGAATCCCAACATTGAAATGCTTATTGAAAACCTTGCTCCACTTTGTTCAAATATTATTATCCGTTCAAATCTCATTGCCATCAATAACAGTAAAAAAGATAGACTTATCAACATACTAAATGAAAATCTGGTCACCATTGCTGCTTCTTTTCCTTCCATCAATGAAGCCCAGACCAATTCTCAACGCGGAGATGATATTTTTCAAAAGAGCCTTGCAACCCTTAAAAAGCTGAACAGCCTGGGTTATGGAGATGCAAAAAACAGCGGTCTTGAATTAAACCTTGTTTCAAATCCAACAGGTGCATTTATGCCTTCTTCCCAGGATCAGGTTGAAAAAAGATTTCGTAAAATACTTGATGAAAAATTTGGAATACAATTTGACAACCTATACAATTTTGCAAATGTTCCCCTTGGCCGTTTCAAGGCATGGCTTAAAAAAACCAACAATTTTGACAGTTACATGGAAAAGCTTATGACAAGTTTTAATCCATGTGCAGTACAAAACCTTATGTGTAAAAATCTTGTTTCCATAGCATGGGACGGCTATTTACATGACTGTGATTTTAATCTGGCAGATAAAATCCCCCTGGGAGGTGAGAAAACACATATATCCCAAACAGATACCATGCCGACACCTGGATCTTTAATTGCAACTGCAGATCACTGTTTTACCTGTACTGCAGGAGCCGGCTTTACATGAGGCGGTGCCATTGAATCAGGCGATTCTTTAAATTAAAAATTTTAAAATAACAATTGTAATACAAAGGTCTGAATATTTGCTATAATATCCTGGAACGGGTAAAAACAGATAGCTTTATAACAAATATCAAGGCAAAGGGTGTAATACATTGATTAAAAAATATGATATTGCTGTAATAGGATCTGGTCCGGCAGGAGAAAAGGCTGCCATTGAAGCATCAAGCCTGGGAGCAAAAACTGTTATCATTGAAAAAGGCAGTAAACCAGGGGGCGCCGGTTTAATCACAGGAACAATTCCAAGCAAATCTTTAAGAGAGACTGTAAAATATGTTGAATCACTGTCTCAAAGCAGTATCAGTGGGATAGATATCTGCCGGGATCAAAAACTAACCGTCCAGGAATTGATGTATAGAAAAAAGAGAGTAATTAAACTTCGGGTCAACGATATCCTGGAAACCTATAAGAAAAATGGTATTGATTTTATTGCTGGTATGGCAAAATTTATCTCTTCAAACCAGTTATTGATCTATCAAGGCAAAGAGAGCAGCGATTTAATCATTCAAGCTAAAAAAATCATTATTGCTGTTGGAGCAAAGCCTTTTCATCCTGATTCTTTGAGCTTTGATGCAAAGTATATTCTTGATTCAGATACTATTTTAAACCTTAAGGATATTCCCGACTCTTTAATTGTATTAGGAGGCGGAGTTATTGGATGTGAGTATGCAACTATTTTTGCTAAAATGGGTACAAAGGTCATAATTGTTGATTCCAACAGTATGCTGCTTGATTTTATTGATCACGATATTTCCAATGCACTGGCAGATGAAATGCAGCAAGATGGAGTTCGGATGCAGCTTGGCAGTGGTTATAAAAAAGCGGAAGTTTTGGATAATCACGTTGTAACCACCCTTATGAATGGAAAAAAAATAGAGACTTCAGCTCTTTTGTGTGCCAGCGGAAGAGAGGGGATGACTGATGACCTGAACCTTAAAATGTGCGGATTAGAAACCAATGCAAGAAATCAACTTAAGGTTAATTCAAATTATCAAACTGCTGTTCCTGATATATATGCCGTGGGTGATGTAATTGGTTTTCCTTCTCTTGTTTCAGTAAGTAATGAAGAGGGGCGTATGGCAGCCCAGCATGCAGTCAGTAATAAAAAAGTATCCAGGGTTGGAGCTGATATCCCCTATGGAATTTATACCATCCCGGAAATTTCCATGATAGGAATGACAGAAAATCAGGCAAAAAAAGAGAAGGTTCCCTATGTTGTTGGAATCTGCTGGTTCAAGGATTTGGCACGGGGTCTCATTATCGGCAACGAAAAAGGGATGCTCAAGCTGTTATTTCATGATAAAACCCACAAACTGCTTGGAGTTCATATTTTCGGGCAGTCAGCAGCAGAGCTGATTCACACAGGACAGAGTGTCCTTGCCTTTGATGGCTCCATTGACTATTTTCTTGAAACAGTTTTTAACTTTCCTACCCTTAGCGCTGCATATAAAGTAGCAGCTCGCAATGCATTTGAAAAATTATCTGTTCTGTAACAACCTGTTGAGAAAAACATTTGTTAACAAAGTAATGTATAAAAACCATGACAACATTTGAAATCATTATTATTGCCGTAGGACTTGCCATGGATGCCTCAGCAGTTTCTCTTGCAGCTGCTGCTGGAGGATATGCCAAAGATGCCAGGGCAATATTCCGGCTATCTTTTCACTTTGGGCTGTTTCAATTTTTAATGCCTGTACTGGGCTGGCTTCTCGGCATGAGTTTTGCCTCTCATTTTAAAACATTTGATCACTGGATTGCTTTTTTTCTTCTGGCATTTGTGGGTATAAGAATGATTCGTGAAGGTATGGAGATATCTCCCGGGATGCAAAAAAATGATCCCTCCAGAGGAATAACCATGGTCATGCTCAGTGTGGCCACCAGCATTGATGCCCTGGCCATAGGCTTAAGTCTTGCCATGCTGGATGTAAATATCTGGTATCCAAGTATCATGATCGGTATTATAACAGCAATCATGTCATTTTTTGCCATTAAGATCGGAGTAAAGCTGGGAATATTATTTGGTAAAAAGATGGAAATTTTTGGTGGAATTATTTTGATTTGTATCGGCACCCGAATTCTGTTTTCTCATTTGTTCCCATAAATCAATTACCCCAAAGCCACATCTAAAATCATCATGACTGAAAAACCAACCATTGTTGCCATTGTTACCATATCAATGTTTTCATATTTTCTTTGAGATTCCGGAATCAGCTCCTCCACCACAACAAAAATCATGGCTCCTGCAGCAAAACAGAGGGCATAGGGAAGTATGTACTGCATTTTCAGGACAAACAGTGCTCCTGCCACACCGGCAACGGGTTCAACTATGCCGGAAGCCTGGCCCATGAAAAAACTTTTCCCTTTACTCATACCCTCTCTTCTCAATGGCATTGATACAGCAGTCCCTTCAGGAAAGTTCTGAATCCCAATGCCTATTGCCAAAGCTACAGCTCCTCCAATTGTGGCAGAAGGAAGATTCGCTGCCACCGCTCCAAAAGCAACACCCACAGCCAGACCTTCAGGTATATTGTGAAGGGTTATGGCAAGTACCAGAAGTGTACTTTTCTGCCATGAAGTCTTTACTCCCTCTTTTTTGTCAATACTCAGGCCTGGATGGAGATGAGGCAGAAATTTATCAGTCAGTCTCATGAAAATTCCGCCACCCATAAATCCTATGGCTGCAGTCAGCCAGGGGATCTTTCCAAGCTGTTCTGCCATTTCTATGCCCGGGGCAAGAAGAGACCAGAAGCTTGCAGCAATCATTACACCGGCAGCAAAGCCAAGCATTGAATCCATAACTTTAGGATTTACATCTTTTGTGAAAAAAACAAGTGCTGCCCCTGCAGCAGTTACGCCCCAGGTAAATAGTGTGGCAATAAGTGCCTGCATCACAGGGTGAAATTGCTGTATAAAATCTATCATTGAAAAAAAATCCTATCAATCATTAAATACAATTTTAAACACATCTTTATATGTTTTAGCAAAATGGAATGTGATGCCGTTTCGAATGTGCTCAGGCAGTTTTTTAAAATCAGGGATACACCCTTCCGGCAAAATAATCTCTTTAATACCTGATCGCCGGGCTGCAATGATCTTCTCTTTAATACCACCAACAGTAAGAACTTTACCTGTCAAAGTGATTTCTCCTGTCATGGCAAGAGGACGGTTCACTGCCTTTGCCCTGGCAAGGGAAACAAGCGCTGAAACAATAGTGACCCCTGCACTTGGGCCATCTTTTGGAGTAGCTCCTTCAGGCACATGGATATGAATGAAGGCATTATCAAAATATTTTTTATCAATTTTAAAGGATGCAAGATTTGCTCTTACATAACTGTAGGCAATGGATGCAGACTCCTGCATAACTTCCCCGAGCTTTCCTGTCAGTTTAAATCCTGGATTTTTTTCATGAACCCTTACCGCTTCAATGGGAAGGATTGCTCCACCAAGCTGAGTCCAGGCAAGACCGGTTACCACTCCAATTCCTGACATCTGCTCTTCCTTTTTAAATATTGGCGGCCCAAGAAGCTCTTCCAGGGATTTAATATTGATGTGAATCTTCTTTTTCTTCTCTTTTAATATGGTCACAATGCTTTTTCTGATAATTTTATTTAAAAGTTTTTCAATATTTCTGACCCCGGCTTCCCTGGCAAAGCCTTCAATAAGAACACGGATGGTTGGATCTGTGATAGTGATCACTTTGGATGTCAGCTTATTTCTTTTTAAAAGCTTTGGCCAGAGATGTTTTCTGGCAATTTCAATTTTTTCCTTGGTAATATACCCGGAAAGATTAATCATATCCATCCTGTCCAGAAGAGGTCTTGGAATAGTATCAAGCTGGTTGGCTGTACAGATAAATAAAACCTTTGACAGATCAATGCGAAGGTCCATGTAATGATCGAGGAATTCAAAATTCTGTTCAGGGTCAAGCACTTCAAGCAGAGCCGATGCAGGATCACCCTGGTAAGATGACCCGATTTTATCCACTTCATCCAGCATGATTACAGGATTCGCCACTTTAGTATCTTTTAAGGCCTGAACCATTTTCCCCGGCAATGCCCCCACATAGGTTCTTCTATGCCCCTTGATCTCAGCCTCATCTCTCATGCCACCAAGGCTGAACCTGAAAAATTTTCTTCCAAGAGCCTCTGCAATTGATTTTCCAATCGAAGTTTTACCCACACCGGGAGGTCCTACAAACAGTATAATAGAGCCTGAAATATCTTTTTTATAAATTCCTGCTGCAAAAAATTCTATAATCCTCTCTTTCACATCCGAGAGTCCTGCATGATCCCGGTCAAGAATTTTTTCAGCCCGCTTAATATCAATGTTATCTTTTGAATATTGCCCCCAGGGAAAAGATGTGATCCAATCTATGTAGTTGCGGGTTACTCCATATTCTGAAGATCCTGTCTCAAGCACAGACAGCTTTTCAATCTCTTCATCAAAGCGTTTAACCACATGTTCAGGTGGAGTAAGTTTTTTAAACTTCTCTTTAAATTTATCCACATCTGAAGTTTTATCATCTTTTTTTAATCCCAACTCTTTTTGAATTGCTTTAAGCTGCTCTTTTAAGAAGAATTTGCGCTTGTTTTCATCCATCTGGACATTGAGTTTTTTTTGTATTTTGCTTTGAAGTTTTGTAATTTCTATCTCTTTTTGCAGCAGTGTCATGACTTTTTTCATCCGCGCCATAATAGAGGGGAGTTCTAAAACTTCCTGTAAATCATCACCGGAAGCTGTGGTAATACCTGCTGCAAAATCAGTCAGGGGCGATGGTTGATCCGGGCTGAACATCCCGAGGTATTGCTTTAATGCTTCAGAGTACAATGGGTTTAAGGAGAGCAATTGCTTTATGGCATTTATTATTGCAATGGCGTAGGCTTTAAGCTCATCTTCATTTTCCTTAACCTTTTTAAAATACTCCACCCGGACAACAAAAGGTGGTTTGTCTGAAAGAAATTTCTTAATTTTAAATCTTTCAAGTCCCTGGGCAATAAACTGGATATTTTCCTGAACACCCTCTATATTCATCATTCTGACAATGCAACCCACCTCAGGAAAATCTTTTTTGTACACATATTTTCCTTTGACTTCTTTAAGATATGAAAGGCCTAAAAGATTTTGAGAATCTTTGGATGCCTTCATCAGAGTCTCTTCCCATCTTTTTTTGTTGACCACAAGGGGTTGGACCTGTGCTGGCATATGGGGACGGCCTGTGATGGGAAGAAGGTATAAAATATCGGGTTTTACATTTTGTGGAACCAGTTGACCATCTTTGTTTTCATTATCATCTTCGACTATATCCGGCATAACGGGCCTGCTGTTATCATTCATAAAATCACCTTTAAAAAAAAGTATGTTATCATAATGATTACGATACTCTTTATTATCATATTTTTTACAACATTACAGTATATCCTTTAAAATTTCATACCTGTCAAAGGGAGGCATGATGCAGGCACCTGAAAACATGGTTTTTGCCAGATCAAGCATCTCTTTTGCCTGGGATACTCCATAATTTACCGGGTTTTCTGTCTTCTCTATCTGCTGCTGCAGGTATTTTGGCACAGCAATGCCGTCCACTTTATCATGTAAAAATTTTGCATGTTTATAAGACAATAGAGGAAGAATACCCATAATTACAGGGATGTTGAGGTGTCTTGTCCCTTTAAAAATTTCTTTTGCCGTATCTTCATCATAGACCGGCTGTGTAACTATAAACTGGCACCCTGCAGCAACTTTTTTTTCAAGACGCTTTATTTCACTGTCCAGTCCATTAACTTCAGGCCTGAAATCAAGCACTGCACCTGTATAGAGATCGGAATTTTTAATCAGGGTGATCAACTCAAATACATTTAAATCTGCAACAAATTGTGTGGGATTATCTGTTCCTGATGCAGAAGGATCGCCTGTTACTGCAATAACAGTATCAATTCCCATGGCCTTTGCACCCCAAAGTTCACTTTGCAGCCCCAGCCGATTGTGATCACGTATTGTGCAATGCAGAATGGCTGGTTTTCCAGTTGCCTTTTGTATAAGATGGGCAAACACCATTGCTGACATCTTTGATTTTGCAACAGGATTTGATGCTACACTGAAACCATCAAATGATAGGGCTCCAAGGTTCCGTAATTTTCCAAGGACCTCTTCACCACTGTTACCTTGTGGAGGCACAACCTCAATTGTAATGATAAATTCATTTTTATCTGAAAATAGATATGCCATATTTCATCCTCATTAAATATGGTTAATACTTATCAGTCCATCGCCTGTTTTGATATTTCACTCTTGACTCGACAGGCTGTTACAGAACAGGTATTTTTTTAAGTTCAGTGTTGGAAAAATTGGCGTTTTGTAACTGTCTGTTTACTGTAAATCCTTATAAATACTATCATTAAAGCCAACATATAATGTGTCACCGCTTTGTACAACCGGTGATCTGAGATTACCGGTTCGCCCGAGAGTAACTTTCATAATCTCATCTATATTATCCTGTGCAATATTAAATTCTAATATCTTTTTGCCTCTGCCCACAACAATTTTTTTAAACGAGTTGACAAGTTCCAATGCAGCTTTTTCAACAATAGTCTCTTTTCTTGCATCCACTATCTTTTTTAACTGAATCTTATTCTGCTCAAAAAACTTTTGAGCCTTTGTACATGATTGTCAGCCTTTTCTAATGTATGCCCACTCTATCTCCATATTCTTCCCCTCCATATAATTATTTATATTTTTACTAAGCCTGCTTTAATTAGTAAAAATTAATTGCATATTTGGTGCCAGAGCAAAAACAAATAATTTTGAGCAGAGAATTATAAGGGAAGAGTCTTACCCTTGAGCCATAAAGCCACGCTCTGCTTCAGCACAGGGGATAATTTTTCATATACTTTAGCATGGTAAGCATTGATCCATTCTATCTCTTTTTGAGACAATATAGTCTCATCAATGAGACTCCTTTCAAAATGACAATATGTCATGTTTCTGAATTTCAGGAATGATCCAAAATCATTTTCAAAGGCATGCTCCACAAGAATCATGTTTTCCAGCCTTATACCGTACTCACCCTCTCTGTAGACACCTGGTTCATTGGTAAGCACCATTCCCTGTTCAAGTTTAACATCAACAGGATGGGGACTTATTTTTGCAGGGCCTTCGTGGACACATAAAAAGAAACCAACCCCGTGACCTGTACCATGGCCGAAATCCATTCCCATATTCCACAAATACTGCCTTGAAAGTGTATCAATTTGAAAGCCTTTAGTGCCTTTGGGGAACAGAGTTGTTGCAACAGCAATATGACCCTTTAACACCAGGGTATAATCTTTAATCTGCTGTTTTGTCGGCTTGCTCCTGCAGATGGTTCTTGTTATATCTGTTGTACCGGTAAGATAATTACCGCCGGAATCTGTTAAAAACATGCCTTGGCTGCCTATGCCCACATCAGTTTCGCTGTTTGCACAATAGTGACACATGGCTGAGTGATCTCCAAAAGCCATGATGGGATCAAAGCTGTTATCAATAAACAGATCCTGCTCTTTGCGAAATTCATAGAGTTTATCTGCAGCAGACATTTCAGTCAGTTTCTGCTCTTCATCCTGGTTCTCAAGCCAGAACAGAAAATTTGTAACAGCTGCACCATCTTTTATGGCATTATGTTTTAAATGAGCTATCTCAATATCATTTTTAATGGCTTTAAGTGCAATGGCAGGGTTTGCTTTTCCAATGATTTTACACTTTTTGTTTATGGATTGATAAAGTCTGTGGTTAATATTTTCAGGATCAACAAGTATAGTTTCACTATTTTGAATTTGAGACAAAGCAATGGATATATCGTCATACTCAAGGATCTCTATGTTATCTTGTTTTAGCTCGTTTGCAAGTTCATTATCTATTTTTTCCGGATTTAAAAACAGAGTCACTGTTTTGGGAGAGATCAAAACAAAAGCAATATTAACAGGATTTGTATGGATATCTTTTCCACGCAGATTCAATGTCCATGCAATATCGTCAAGTGTAGCCATTACGTGAATAGATGCGCCCAGGTCATCCATGCGATCCCGGATCTGTTCAAGTTTTTCAACCCGGCTTTGGCCTGCATATTTTTTAGAAAAAGAGAAGGCTTTTGATACTGGTATTGAGGGGCGGTCTTTCCACAGGGGTTTTATAAAATCAATATTTGTATTTAATAAAATTCCTTTATCCTTAAACATGGTTTTATATTTTTTCACTTTGATCATGCTAAACACATTCCCGTCAATGCCAATGGTATCTCCTGGTTTCAGTGTTTCAGAAAGATATTTTTCAAAATCTGGAACATCTGGTTCCCCTATTTTGTATAATTCAAATATAGATCCTTTTATCTGTTTAGCGGCCTGTATGTAATATCGAAAATCCGTCCATAAAATTGCATGTTCAAGTGTAATTACAGCTGTTCCTGCAGATCCTGAAAACCCTGTAAGCCACTGCCTTGCCTGCCAGTGTTCAGCTATATATTCACTTTGATGGGGATCACTGCTTGGAATAACAATTGCAGTAATATTACCGTCTCTCATCAGTTGCTGTATACGGTTAATTTTTTCATCTGTATTCATGATTTATCCTTGCAGATCTATTTTTTACCTGTTTGGTTGTTTTCACTATGTTGTACCTTTAATATTTATCATAACTATTTTTTATAAAACATCTCTTTTATTTTTATTGTTCCATGGTAATATAATCAATATATTTTTAAAATTAATGCAATGGAGTTTAATGACGATGAAATATAATTTTGACGAAATAATCAACAGAACGCAAACATCCTCCATGAAATGGGAAGAATATAAAGGCAGTGACATAATTCCCATGTGGGTGGCTGACATGGATTTTAAAGCTCCGCCACCTGTTCTTGATACTCTACGGCAGAGTATTGAACATGGAATCCTCGGATATACTATAATACCTGACGGGCTCAATGAAATCATTATTGAAAATCTTTATACTCTATATAAATGGAAAATTGAAAAAGAGTGGCTCATATGGACTCCAGGAGTTGTCAGCGCCTTAAATGTTGCCTGTGCAGTCTGTGGAAAACCAAGTGATAAAATTGTTACCACAACTCCTGTCTATCCTCCTTTTTTTGCGGCACCAAGCAATAATGGAAAGTTTCTTGCCACTGTTCCAATGGTTGGAATTAACCAGCGCGCAACCCTTGATTTTGATGCTCTTGAAAAAGAATTTAAAAACAGCAGCACTTCTCTTTTTATGTTCTGCAGCCCCTACAATCCAGGAGGTACTGTTTTTACAAATCAAGAGATAAACAGGCTTGTGGAACTTTGTGCTGAATATAATGTTATAATCTGTTCCGATGAAATCCACAGCGATTTGATATTGGATCAAGATAAACACCATATTCCAACTGCTTCTGTATCAAAAACCGCAGCAAGGCAGACCATTACTTTGATGGCTCCTTCCAAAACCTATAATATCCCCGGGCTTGGGGCATCATTTACAATTATTCCTGATGAAAATTTAAGAAACAAAATTAAATTCAGAATGAAGGGGATTGTACCTGAAGTGAATCTTCTTGGGCTTTTTGCAGCCAAAACTGCTTATACTGAGTGCCATGAATGGCTTGAACAATTGATTTCATACCTTGGAAAAAACCGGGATATTGTTTACAGCAGAATCAACAAAATGCCCGGGTGCAGGCTAAACCCCATCGAATCCACCTATCTTGCCTGGGTTGATGTCAGAAATACAAAGCTTGATGATCCAGTTGCTTTTTTTGAAAAAGCAGGTGTAGGGCTTTCAGATGGCAAATTTTTCGGCCAGAAAGGATTTATACGACTTAATTTTGGCTGTCCAAGGTCTGTTCTTGAAGAAGGACTCAAAAGGATGGAAGATGCTTTGGGAAAGCAATTGTAGACCTGGTACCCAGATTATGTCGTCTGCAACTGATCAATTAATAGTTTTGGCTTTTCAAGGAGTCCATTCAAAAAGCACTATCTATATGGGGCAGCACTCTTTGCAAGGTCATAATAACTTAACTTGGCCTTTTTATTATGGGGAGTGAGATTGAACTTGGTTAACGATATGATGAACCACGCCTGCTGTTAACAACTCATCATGGGTAGGAAACCAAATTTCATTTTGCGTTTTTTCAAAAATCTTATTTAAAAAGGTATTGTTGATCATTTGGCTTTTATAGATGGCCAAATCCTTTTTTTGTTCATCTTGGATATCAACAACCGGGTTTATTTTATCTGAATCCAGCCGGTATTGATGGAATCCCAATCTGGCGTTTGAGCCCAAAAACCGTCTTGCACCACCAATGAAAACAATTGTGCATGCCGAACTGCAATTTTTAAAACAATAGGTATCCAACCCATGTTTTTTGATTAGCATGAAAAGCCCCCTCCCTTCATAAACAATGCCGCCGGAACTATCCAGAATTATCCCAGTGACATTCGGATGAGTATTTAGGATCCGGGTGACAGCTTTTGTCACCCCAAAATCAATTTCGCCTTTTAAAAGGATAAATCTGCCATCATTTACTATCGATAAAGTGAAAGCCTGATCTGCCTGCACTGCTGCTGCCTTGTCAACATTATGTTTAACAATGATCAAAGATTGTGTCGAATCCAGAATATGAATCAAGGTTCCAAGCAGACTTAGAATAACCATGGCCTGCACAGCTCTAACCTGTATGACATTGCCAGTTGTTAATAAGTGCCGCTCGCAAGCACGTAATAAACCGACCACTTGCCAGGGATAAATGATTAACCGGGAAATAACCAGATAGACAATCGTGGAAAGGATATAGAAGTATGGGGAGTGATCAATGGAGAGTCCAATTAAATTTTTGCCATAATGGTAGACAATGCTCACCAGCAAAAAGTTAAACCAGAAGGATATACCCAGTGAATATTCGCCCTGCCAATGTTTTTTAATGTAGTTCATCATTCAGATGACCCGGTTTTGTATCAACTGATAATACCAACCTGCTTGTTGAATTCGGTTATCACCTTGTCTATTTTATCCACCTGGTTAAATGTTTTGGTCCAATAGCTTTCATGGTCATACCACTGTGCATTTAACTCTTCGACATCCTTACCCTGCTGTTCTATCCATGTGTAATATTTCAGATTGTGAACAGCTTTTTTATCGTAATATGACAACTCTTTCATGTTATCGATGCCTGTGGCATTTAATAACTGGATATCCTGATATGCCAATAAATTTGAATATTTTCCTCTTTCATCAATCAGTTCTGAAAGCCTTGAACCGTAAAGCTGCATTGAATCAGTTGCAATAGTGACCACATAATCTTTTTCAGTCAATTCATTATATTTTGCAAATTTGATTGCAGCGAGCATGTTGCCGATACCGGATATGCCGAGAAGATCCAGCCTCTCCACAAGTTCCGGACTCACCCCGTTGTCAACCAGAGACTGCTTTCCCTTTTCCTCGTTAAAAAGCCGCAGGAGCCTCATGGTAACTTCGTCATCCACTGCAATAACAAAATCGGTCTCTTTGCAGTCATGAACCCATGGTACGTGTTTGTCGCCAATACCTTCGATGCGGTGGTCACCAAATCCGTTATTCAGCAGTGTTGGACATTGAAGCGCTTCTGCAACAGCAATCTGGGAGCCGGGAAAACGTTTTTTAAGGTAATATCCGGCAGCAAGTGTGCCGCCTGAACCAGAAGAGGAAACATACCCGGCAAACCTTTTATCCCGTGTAAGGAAATCCCTTAAAATTTCTTCAACAGCACTGCCTGTAACTGTATAGTGCCATAAAGGATTGCCAAGTTCATCAAATTGGTTAAAAATCTTCAGGTCTTCACCGCTATTTCTCAGTTCCCAGCATTTATCAAAAATTTCTTTTACATTTGACTCACAGCCCACTGTCGTAATAACCTGACCTGCAATTTTATCGAGCCATTCAAACCTTTCCCTGGACATCTCTTCAGGAAGGATGGCAATGGCTTTACATGCAAGAAGCGCTGATATATACGCACCACCCCTGCAGTAATTTCCTGTGGAAGGCCATACCGCCTTTGTTTTCTGGGGATCGAACTGCCCTGTTACAAGTCCGGGCGCAAAACAGCCATATGTGGCGCCGACCTTGTGGGCTCCGGTGGGGAACCATTTTCCAGTCAGCATGATAATATCAGCCCTGCATCCGGTCAGTTCCGGCGGAAGGATAATATGATTTACACTGCTAAACAATCCCCCAAAATCTTTTGGTTCGTTTTTCCAGCTGATTCTGAAGAGGTTGGAGGAGTGAATATCCCATAAACCGATTTCTTTAAGCTGGGAGGTAATTCTCTCTGGAATTTTTTCAGGATTTTTCATCATTGCAAAGGTTGGCAGGACAATCTGCTTTTCCTTGCAAAAGGCAATATTTTTTTCAACTGTTTCTTTGTTGATAGTCAAATCAATCATAATCTCTCCTTATTGATACTCATTTATCCATATTCTTTTTTAAAATATCTTCAAGACGATTTCCTGCCGCCTGGAAAGTTAATATTTCCATGGCTTTTTCTGCAACGACACTACCTGCTTCAATTGAAGGCAACCCTGCTTCATAAATATTTGAAATAAGCGAATATTCATAACCTATTTTGGGAAGATCGCTATAAAGTGCAGCCATTTTTTGTGTTTCAAGATCTTTGAGTTTGAGCGCTAAGTATGCAGACATGCTTTTTGAAGAGAGGGCATCTCCTCCGGGACGTTCACCTGCAAGCAGAATAACAAGGTTACACATGAGTCTG
>JBDLIV010000006.1:0-19639 GCA_039714675.1 Thermodesulfobacteriota bacterium | reverse complement strand
AGAGTATACAGATCCGTTGCTGTGCCTATTATACTGCCATCGGGCATTCTGAAAATAAAATTGCCGAATCCCAGATAATCAAGAAGGAAAGTGGCAATCATCGCGAAAGACAATCAATTCAGAAGACAGTATCTAAAATTGATAATTGAAAAGGGAACCCCATCTCATAAGGCCTAGCTTACAGCCTCCAGGAGTATGTTGGCAGCAATGTATGGCATGTGGAAAAAAGGAGAGGAATATGATCCCAAATAGTTAGAAAAAGAGCCAGGGAATTAAAAAGAAAGTTCATGCGTACAGCTTCGCCAAGGCTTGTTTGGGTATATCAACCAGCGATTGATACGTACGATAGAGGGAAAGTATCAACAATATTGGCCCATAAGGTCCTATTTCACAATGAGTATGCACCCTCAAAATTTCCGTAATTTTCATAGGCTTTTAAGTCTCTAAAAGATGTGTGGGAAAAAATAAAAATTACGTTATTCCCTTAATGTCATGGAAAATAATTATCATCGTGAATGCCTATAACGTTGCGATACATTAAACTTGAATTAAGGAAGTGGAGGTTTGAATCATTAGAAGATATAAATACGGAATGCCCTAACAATTAAAAAAATGTTGGATAAAATACAAAAGAAAATAAATTAGATAAAAATGGAGATGAAATTTATGAAAGTATAGGATTAGGTTGTATAAGATATATTAATTATTAATTTATATCTCTGTTTGTGTTATAAGAGCAAAGTTTATAAAAGAATCAATGAATAGTTGGTAATATTTGGATATTTGCCATAGCCTCCAGAGGAAGGTAAAGTTCCTGGAACGGGTCAAAGAAAAAAATATTCTGAACAATATTGCAGGGTATTAAAATTTTTGCAGCAGAGGTTTATAGGAAGATGACAAGATATAATATTGCGATTAATGGATATGGCAGGATTGGCCGGTGTGTGCTGCGGGCTTTGTATGAATCCAAAAGATTTTATGAAAAATTCAATATAACAGCCATTAATGAAATTGCTGATATGGAAACTATCTACCATGTAACAAAGTTTGACTCCACCCATGGCAGATTTCCCTTGCCGGTTAAAAATGGTCAAAACACTCTGAAGATTGGAAACGATCAGATAAAGGTATTCCATGAAAAGGATATTGAAAACCTTTCCTGGGAAAAACTCGGCATTGATGTTGTTCTTGATTGCACTGGATTCTATAATGACAGGAAGTCTGCAATGCAGCATCTGAAATCAGGAGCAAAAAAGGTGATTTTTTCCCAGCCCGCAGAGGATGAAATGGATGCCACAATAGTATATGGTGTGAATCATAAGGCATTAAAAAAAGAACACTCTATTATTTCAAATGCTTCATGCACAACAAATTGTGTTATTCCGGTTCTTCATGTTATAGACAATGCCTTTGGGATTGAAAGCGGATCCATCACAACCATACACTCTGCCATGAATGATCAGCCGGTTATTGATTCCTATAACTCTGATTTAAGGAAAACGCGTTCAGCCCTTCAGTCAATTATTCCTGTAAGCACAGAACTTGAAAAGGGCATAACCAGAATTTTACCATCCATGGCAGACAAATTCGAATCACTTGCAATCAGAGTTCCCACCATAAATGTTTCAATTATGGATATTACGCTTGTGATAAAAAATGATACAGATGCTCATGAAGTAAACAGTATACTGAAAAGAGCATCAGAGAATGAATTAAAGGATATAATGGGTGTAACAGATGAAAATCTGGTTTCCTGTGATTTTAACCATGATGCCCGCTCTTCAGTTGTTGATCTTCACCAGACCCGGGTGAGCAGAGGCAGACTTGTTAAAATCCAGGCCTGGTTTGATAATGAGTGGGGATATTCCAATAGAATGCTGGATACTGCCATTGCATCCATAGAAGCAAAGTAAGATATTATTGAGCAAGCCCAATAAGTTTTTTTGTAACTTCTTTTAACTCTTCCGGGATTTTTGAAATATCATCAAAAGGACGGGTGCCGTCTCTGTCAGAATTTACAATCTCATCATGTTCAGGAATAAAGCCGAGGATTTTATAATCCGGCATACTCTCTTGAATTAATTGTTCATCTTCCCTGGATCTGACCCTGTTTCCAAGCACTACAATATTTTTAATTCCAATATCTGACCCGAGTTTTCGAATTTTATCGGCTGCAACACGGCTTCTTTTACCTGGATTTACTACCACGATCAGAGCATCCACAGAACCTGATGTGGCTCTGCCCAAATGTTCAATACCTGCTTCCATATCCATGACTACAACTTCATTTCGTGCAAGTACAAGATGATTCATTAAGGCTTTTAAAATAGTTGCTTCAGGACATATACATCCTGAACCTCCCTGTTGAACTGTTCCCATGACAAGAAGTTTTACCCCATCCTTTTCAATGGAAAAGCGGTCCGGGATATCATCAACCTTTGGGTTCAGGGTAAAAAAACCGCCCATGGTGCCAGGTTTTGCCCCTGTTCGCTCTGCAATCAGGTCAGACAATTCTGATACTGGAGTGATGGGTTGTGATTCATCAATACCAAGGCCAGCAGCAAGGTTGGCAACAGGATCAGCATCTATGGCTATAACTTTTGTATCTTTGTCGGATGCGGCAATGGCTCTGGCTATCAAAGAAGTGATTGTGGTTTTTCCAACTCCGCCTTTACCGCCCACTGCAATTTTTAAACTCAAAATAATACTCCTATATTATCTGTTCTAATATCTTTCCCTTGTCATCCAATAAAAAGATTTCATAACTCTGTTTTTCTGCAAGGTCAATCAGGTCTTCTTTTATAATTGCCTGGACTTCATATTTTTCTTTCATGATATCTTTGGGCATTAAAAGAAAGCATTGTTGTGCAATCTCCTTTGATTTAAAGCAGGGAATGAAAGTGGCTTTTGTCTCTTTATCAGTATAGCCCATAAATTGTTCACTTGATGCCCCTGGATTTTGAACGACAATATAGAACCAGATGTCCTTGATTTTATTATTCACTTTTAAATGTTTCTCCTACAAAAAAAGCCCTTGCCCTTAATTAAAAGAGCAAAGGGCTTATGTCTGTTTATATAATTTTTATTGTCAGTTTTTAATTCTGAATTAGGGTAAAACTCTCTTTATTCAAAATTAAACATCCAAAAAATCAAAATTATTAAATGTCAAGCCATGAATCAGAATAGAGGGTTTCACCCATAATAACCCTATAGGTTTTTGCATAATCCTGCATCTCTTTGTCAAGGCTTGGGATATCAGGTTGGTCGCCATCCATCATACCGTAAATAAGGTCTACAATATCTTGTCTTTCACCTTTTGCAATACTGGTTTGCTGTGTATCAAGAGGATCAGCAATGACTGATTTCATACCATATTTTTCAAGCATAACCATGTAAGTCTGGTTCAGGATGCCACGAAGATGTTCTGGAGGACCATTGGAAATATTGGAAAGGCCACAGGTTGATTTTGCACCAGGTGCAATGTCTTCAATCATCATCTGGAAGTTCAAAAGGCTCATTAACTGCTGCTGCTGGATATTTACAGGAGTTACAATTCCATCCACCCAGATTCTTTCATTGGCAATACCTGCCTCATTGGCAAAATAAAGCAGTTCAACTGCAAGGGCAGCTCTTTCGTTTTCATCCCTTGGTAGGCCATCAGGTCCCCACATCAAAGCGACAAAATCAGCGTCGTATTCTGCTGCCATGGGAACCATTTTTTCATATCTTTCAGGTCTTGCCATGATTGAGTTAACAATATGGGGTTGATCAGCAGGTTTGCATACTTTAAGTCCTGCCTCGATTGCATCAATATTTGATGAATCAAGAAGCAGAGGCATTCCTGGAACTGCTTCCTGAACAACATTAACAACCCATGGCATTAATTCAGTACCAAACTTTTTTGCAGGTCCAAGATTGATGTCAATGTAATCCATGCCAAGTTCTTTTTGCTTTAAAACTTCTTTTTGGATAGGCTCAGGATTACGTTTGGCTGGATCTGCTTCCTTGAACTCTTTTCCAATAATTGTGGAAATGACATTCAGACTTTCACCAAAAAGTATCATGTTTTCTTCCTTTAAATTAATATGTTTAATTTCTAAACCAGGGCTGAGGTTTTAAGTTACCCTTACCCTGGCTTTCAATTATTTAGTATTTACTACTTGGTTTTAAGAAATGCTGCAAGATGAGCCGCTTCCCTTGGACCAACTGTAATAGTCCATCCTGGAAGTTCCTCTTCAATATCACCTGCAATTGCAGCAGCATAACCTGGAATAATAAGTTCAGTATGTTTTACCTTATCCATTATTCCACACTTTTTAACAAACATTCCTACATCATCACCGCCAAATTTGCCGGCAGCCCAGGCAGTCAGAACAGAAAGACCTTCAGAGTCTTTAATCAGCAGCCATGCAGGTACTTTACTTGCTTCAACTTCACCTGAAACAATAAAATAGGTCAATGCAAAGTTTGTTGTAACAAGTACTGGAGAGTTCTCATCAGGGTTGCCAATCTCAAAAATACCTTCAGTTACTGTCATAGGTCTTTGCGGATCAGTAAAAATGTTGAGTCTTTCAAGCAGCAGCGGAAAGAGTGATTCTGATGTAAAATCAGACATAACAACAATTCCGCCGTATTTAGCAACAAACATTCCAGCAATAAGAGTTTCCATATCAAGATTGGAAGCCATTTCACTTGGGAAAGTAATGGTTGGAAAACCAAGGGCTTTGTTGGAAGCTTTAAGTGCTGCACGTCTGATGGCAACCTGATCCTCAAGAGCCTGTTTGATTTCTCTTGCACCTGAATCAAGTACAAGATCTTTAAGTCCCATGCCGGTCAGTTTTTCTGTAATAGCCTGAAGAGCATCAACAGAATCAGCTTTTACTGCAAGGGGAAGATCATTGTCTTTTGCAAGTGTGCCCATGTCATCAGCATTATCAGCAGTTGCTGCATATAAAAGAGGACGTTTGAATCCAGACTTTTCAACACCAGCTTTCATAACATCAAGATCTTCAGTCATGAGAACAAGGTTGAATTCAGATTCTTTGGCTATCTTTTCAGCAACCAAAGCAAATGCATCAGCTCCATTTCCAGCATCTTTAACTGCAAGAAGTTCAGGTCTTAAATTAAGACCTACACGTTCATACTGGAATGTATTATAAACTTTAAGTGCTTTGTCAAGTTCTGCTGCATCTATATCAGAAGAGACTGTGGCAGCAAGAACAGTTGGGTTAAAAAACGTTTTTTCATGTCTGAAAAGAACTGTCTCTCCACCTGCTGTAGTTTTCCTGACCCCTTTTCCTAATGCAACAGGACGAATTGGAGGAGCAGATGCTTCAGCAAGCTGCTCTTTTGCTTCGTCGGAAACATAGGGGCAGGCGTCAAGTTCTGCCTTCCCGGATGCAAGATTCATTGCAAAGGCGAGGCATGTAGGAACGCCGCACTCCTTGCAGTTTGTCTTGGGAAGGAGTTTAAATATTTGTATACCGGTTAATGCCATTTTTTTCTCCTTAAGATTTTATATGAAACTTTATATTTTCTAAGTTTCTTTAAAGGCAGGGCAGATATATTCTGGTGGAATGCTGCCCTGCCTTTATATCTATGTTATTATCCAACAAGTGGGTCCATGGTAAGTGCTGGATGGCCTTTTTCCTGGAGGAACGGCAGAATCTCTTCTTCAGTCATTCCAACAGTTTCATCAGCTATCATGTCATAAAGATCTGGAACACCCATATCTTTGCCGCGGGCATCAATACGCTCTTTGAGTTCTTCTTTGAGCATCTTGGGCATCCATACCATTCTCAAGAGACCACCATCACCAAGGATAAATTTACCCTGGGTAATATTGTGTTTTGAGTGGCCAACAAATCCAGGAGAACAAGCTCCGCCACCCATAACTCCTGCAAGTGTGGTGAATTTCATACCGCAAGGTGTCTCTCCACCGTAATCACGACCTACAGTCATAACACCATTACACATTGGCAGCATTGCAGCAATACACTCGCAGCAACCGCATGTTGTCATGGGATCAATAACCATGGAGTAGAAGTTGTAATGGGTTACAGCACCCCTTGATGCTTTGTGTACAAAGTCATTAACACCTTTCCACTGTCCAAGTTTCGGATCAATACATTCGCCTTTTTCAATTGGCTGGTTAGGACCGGTTGGGTTGATTTCAAAGGCTGCTTTACAGTCCATCCAGTTGTAGGCACCGCAAAGCCCTGTTCTTTCAGGACTTACAGAACATACATGGCTTGGAGCAAAAGACTGGCACAGAGTACATGAGTAATATGTTTCAACATCTTCGTCCGTCATGCTGTCAACACGTGAATCACGCATTTTGTATTCTGCCCTTGCAGTTTCAGTCAGCTTATCAACATCTGCTTTTTCAGTGAAAAGTGTAATCTGAACCTTATCCACAATTTTAGTGAAATCCTGGTGAAATTTAGCATGGAGAACCACACCAATATCTTTAAGGGTAAAGCCTTTTTCAATGGCAGCTTTACTGATTCTGACCCAAGAGATATCCCTTTGTCCAATGTGCATGATACCCTGGATATAGTTGACAAGATGGTGAATCTGTCTTTCCATGATGGGTTCAAAATCAGGTTGGAATTCACGGCCTGCAATTTCAACAAATATTCCAAGTGGGAATGTTCCCCCTTCTTTGATACCGTCAATGTCCGGTCCTTTAACAATAACCTTGCCATCTTCAATATCACCCATTTCAGCAGATTTAACAAGCTCAGTACATTGAGTTTTACCACCGCCGCACTGGGCATGAAGATCGGCTCCTCTGACTCTTTCACCCTCAAAGGCAGGACCAAAGGCACAGGGAATCTCAATTTCAGAAACCGCAACCTTAAGACCACGAACTTCAACTGATTTCTGGCAGATTTCATCATGGGCAACAGGTGCTACCACATGCTCATATGTACAGATACCAGTTGGGAGAATTTCAGGAATTTCAGTATCAGCAAGTGTTGGGAAACCCCAGTTAACACAACCTGCTGCTGCAACACCCCACTCTGTTCCTACATCACCCAATGCATTTACAAAGGCAAAGATTCTCTCTTTGTTGTACATGAGCATTTTTCTGTAATCACCCGGGGTAACACCACCAAATGCCATTGCTGCCCTGTTGGCAAATCCAAGGGCAAATACTGCAGAAGAGATATCAGGACCAAATGGAACAATACGAGTATTCCATCCAACCTGCATATCAGCTTCAAGGCATTGTTCTATAATTGTTTTGCCGTTGTGGTTGGCAGCACAGAATATATATAGTGATTTTTTCTGGTAATCTTCAACAATCATTTTTGCTGTTTCTGCATCAGGAGCTGCACCTACCATGGCTGCAAATCCTGGAGCTGAACCGTCAACAAATTCAACACCACGTTTTCTCAAGATGGTATCATCAGCTGCACCTACCCAGAGTTTCCCGTTTTCAATATCCGGGTCTTCCTGGGCAATATAGAAATCTGGTTCATTAAGATATCTTAATGCTTCTATGATTTCATAGGAGAAGATTCCAGCCATACCGGCATCAAGCAATGGCCCAAGGAACGGAAGCCAGTTTTTAAGTTTAATATGAGGTGGCAAAAGCCCCTTTGCAAATTCCATTGGTTTTTTAAGATCTTCCAATGTTTCTACTTTTACACCAGTTAATGAATAAATAACCGGCAGATAGTATGCTGTGTTTGGAAATCCTATTTTAGTACTTGCATCATAGGTTGCAAGTGCTTTATTAAGCTGACCTTCAGCTTCGGCAACTACTTTGTATCCACCCTGAATGGCAGCAAATGCGATTAATTTTGACATATTGTTTCCTCCTTAATAATCATTATCCTTCAAGTGCCTGACGTGAAGCCATATCCATGAGAACTCTCTCCCTTGCCTTATCAATACCAAGCTCTTTTCTCTTTTTATCAATATGGTTGATCATGAGCCATGCATGTTTGATCGGGTCAGGTTCCACATCCCATTTTCCGCCGTAAATTCCTTCAAGTTCTTTGGAAATATAGTCATGGAAAACAGGTGCACCAGATGTTGGCAGATATCCGCCAAATACAGTGTAAACACCTGATGTTACAAAATATTGACCAATTGAGATGGCTTTTTCACTCATCCACTCAGGTGCGCTTCCTGCAGCAGGAATATCACACAGATCGTTGCCCATACCACCAGCTTTTATCATCTCTGTTGCAGCAAGAAGGATTCTGGAGTTATCTACACAGGAACCAAGGTGAAGAACCGGTGGAATACCAACTGTTTCGCAAACTTCAGCAAGACCTGGTCCACAATACACCTGGGCTGCTTCCGGGGTGAGAAGACCATGGATGGCTGCGGTAATACCGTCACAACCTGTTGTCAGGACCAGAACATCATTCTTAATAAGTTCTTTTATAACCTTAACATGGGTTTCATCCAACCTTGATCTGGCATTGTTACATCCAACAACACCTGCAACACCACGGATTCGGCCATTAATGATATTGTCGTTCAGTGTGTAGTAGGTGCCTCTAAAAGTTCCGCCAAGATGGTATTGAATGGATTCAACACCAAATCCTGCAATCTGGGTTGCTTTGTATTGGGGAATCATTACTTCTTTACCACGGTTCTGGAAGTTATCAATTGCCATTTTAACGATGCGTGTTGCATCTTCCATTGCATAGTGTTCATCAAACTCAATATGGATAACGTTTTCCTGTTCCATTTTTGCAATGGGGTGGGTTGTAATCAAATGAGTATGGAAACATTTGGCAACATTGGCAAGGTTCTGCATAACACACTGGATATCAACAACCATGGCATCACATGCACCTGTGATGATGGCAAGTTCCTGCTGGAGAAAGTTACCTGCAGTTGGGATACCGTGTCTCTGGAGAATTTCATTTGCAGTACAGCAGATGCCTCCAAGCTGGATGCCTTTGGCACCTTTTTCCTTTGCATAGTCCAGCATTTCCTGGGACTGTGCACAGGCAACAATCATTTCGGAAAGTACAGGCTCATGGCCATGGACAATAATATTGACATGATCTTCTTTCATGATGCCAAGATCAGCTTCACTCTGGAGAGGATAGGGAGTACCGAACAGGATATCCTGGAGATCTGTTGCCAGCATTGAACCACCCCAGCCGTCAGCAAGGGAACATCTTGTGGATTGTTTGATCAGGTTTTTGTAATCCTGGTCAACACCCATGTGGGTTCTATGCATGATTTCTACAATTTCCCTGTCAATATTTCTGGGCTTAACCCCTTCTTTAGTCCATTTGTCATATAGTGCTTCTGGAGCACGTTTCAGATAAAGGACTTCTCCTTCAGCTTTTCCCCACTCATTCATTGCAGCTTCAGCAACTTCAAGGGCGATTTCATCAGTATCTCTGTCAAGAGTTTCATCATCTTTTTCAACAGTGGTTGCAATACCAAGATGTTTTGCCACTTCAATAAGTTTTGGAATGTCTTTGATCTGATAATCATCAGTCTCTTTTTTTGCAGCTGACATAAAAACTTCAGCAACTGATCTGCCGTGATCTGAATGGGCAGCAGCTCCTGCTGCAACCATTCTTGCAAAGTTTCTTGCAGCAATAGTATTTGCTGTGGCACCGCAAAGACCTTTTCTTGTGTCTTCGCCATCAATGCCGCCTTTTGGAAGTGGGAGCCTGCATGGTCCCATTGAACAGTTTTTACAGCAAATTCCCTGGATACCGATTGCACAGGGCTTCATGTTCATTGCCCTGTCAAAAATAGTGTCTATCCCAAGTTTCTGAGCCTGACCTATCATCTGCTGTGCTGATTTTCCATATGCTGCTTGTTCTGCATCAGCAAGTTTTGGTGCTTTTACTACTTTTTTTGTTTCTGCCATTAGAGGTTCCTCCTCTTAATTTTTATATAATATGGTTGCACAGCAAAAGTTAAACTGCCGCAACCTTTCTAATCTTACCTGTTTCGTTTGTGAGCAATGTCCAGATGGTCAATAATTTTTTCAAGCATATCTTTCTGAACTTTGGCTACTGTGACTTGCACCTTGCTTTTTGGATTGGCTTTAGCCTTTGAAGCATGTTTTACTTTCTCAGCAGCTCTTTTTTCTTTTAAGGCTTCTGCATCTGCATCGCGTTTGGCAGCTGCATCTTTTTCAGCCTGTTTTTCAGCTTCTATTTTTGCTTTTGCATCGGCTTTTTCTTTGGCTTTTGCATCTGCTGCAGCCTTGGCTTTTGCTTCTGCATCAGCTTTTGCTTTAGCTTCTGCATCTAATTTTGCTTTAGCTTCAGCTTCTGCCTTTGCTTTTGCATCGGCTTCTGGATCAACTTTAGGTGCAGCAGCAGGTGCTTCTTCTTTAACAGGAGCAGCCTCTTTTTTAGGAGCGGCTTTTGCTGCAGCAGGAGCAGCAGGAGCAGCTTTTTTAGCCGGAGCAGCCTTTTTAGCCGGAGCAGCCTTCTTTTTTTCTTCTTCAATGGTCAGGTCAACATCTGGTGACAAGGCTGCAAAATCAATATCAACATCATCAAGCTGTTTTGCAATTGGAGCAACATCCATTGCAGAACCGCCATCACAAAGAAGATCAATAAATGCCTTGGCAAGTTTGATGGATTCAGGATGACGCATAATCAAAATACTGGAACCTGACAGCAGATATGATACTGCACCTACAGCTTCCATGAGGATAGGCCGTTTTTCAGGATCACCAAGTTCAGGAGCTTCTTCTACGCTCTGTTTTGCCTCTTTGCATTTCCACACTTCATTTCCAAGATTGTTAATCATTGGATTCTGAAGTTTGTCATCACCTTGAGTCATAGCAGCCTGATTCAAACGTTCCATTACAGAGTAAGAGTATTCAAGACCGTAGCCAAGACCACCTGTTGTAGGATCAGTAATAACATTACCAAGATTTACTCCAAGGTTTTCAAGGAGAATGTTAACCTGTTTTGCAAGGTTTACATCAATGGGAGAAGATGAGATCAGAGTATGACCATATCCCATGGCTGAAGCACCGATTCCTTTGTGGTTTTTCTCTTCAACAGGTCCGAGAATCAGGTTTTCACCCTCACATGTTTCACTGATTTTTTTCAGAACTTCTTCATCTTTGGCAGGAACAGCACATCCCCAGATGATAAGGGGAACATCAATTGCCTTTAAGACTTTTTGAACAGTTGCGGCGGCATCATCAGCACTTGCATCCTTATCATTGGGATCAATGCTTTTGAGCTGCAGAACAATGGCCTGTGCATCATAGTCATCCACACATTTTTTTGCCCATGCTGCTGTATCTGACATAACACCCTTGAATGGTGCTGTGGCAGCTTCCGGCCAGTCTTCAGGTTCCATATCCCATATTTCCATTGCTACAATGGGTTTATTGGGCATTTCTCCTTCAAACTGATAAAAAGGATAACTTGTTTGACCTCCGACAGTAAGAGCATTATCACCTTTTCCTATGGTGACTCCTTTTATACCGCCGGCATAAGTTTCTTTGGTTATTTCAAATCCCACTTTTACCTCCTACGATTATTAAAGATATTTATGAGTTGGGGGTTAAAATTAGACAGATTAGATATTACCAACAAAAGGTAAATACACAATGGAATAGTTAGTCCAAAAATATTGAATATTAAATTGAAGTGCCCTTCCATATTTTCCTGTCTTAAAATATATACAAAAAATCATTTTTAACAACACTTTGATTTATAATTTGTGGGCTTTTTTGTCAATAGATGAGTGAATTTTATGGGTTTGGGTTCTGATCCTCAAAACCCTTATATAACAAGGGTTCTTCGTACTCCTTTACAAAGTGGTATCTTAATGAATGAAATTTAATTAATAAATTCCAATTCTTGCGGCGAAAAAAGTTGATTTTTTATTTTTTATTTAATAGGTAGGTATTGCGGTTTAAAATTTTATGGTCAGATAATATAATTTAGTCTTATCATTATTTGGGTTTATTATTGATTTTATAAACGACTCTGTATTTGAGTCCAAACTAATAAAGGAGTATATCATGGCATTAGATCCAACCAAACATTTAGACTGGGAAATTGCAGAAGATGCAGAAAAAGACATGCTTACAATCTATGAAATAGGTGAAAAACTGGGACTTACAAAAGAAGAACTCCTCCCCCAGGGTCATTATATTGGTAAAATAGATTTTATGGCAGTAATGAAACGTCTTAAAGATAAACCAAACGGAAAATATGTTGACGTAACAGCGATCTCTCCTACACCTCTTGGTGAAGGCAAATCAACATGCGCAATGGGACTTGTTCAGGGTCTTGGAAAAATTGGTAAAAATGTCTGCGCAGCCATTCGTCAGCCTTCAGGCGGACCGACTATGAATATCAAGGGCTCTGCCGCAGGCGGCGGTCTTGCACAGTGTATCCCCTTGACACCATTTTCTCTTGGGTTCACAGGCGATATCAATGCAATAATGAATGCACACAACCTTGCAATGGTTGCCTTAACTTCACGTCTGCAGCATGAAAGAAATTATACAGACGAACAGCTTGAAAGACTGTCCGGAATGAAAAGAATTGATATCGATCCCACAAAAGTTGAAATGGGATGGATTATGGATTTCTGCTGCCAGGCTTTAAGAAATATTATTATCGGTATTGATGGTGTAAACGGTAAAGCTGACGGTTTCATGATGAAATCAAAATTCGGTATAGCAGTATCTTCTGAAGTTATGGCTATTCTCTCCATTGCATCAGATCTTAAAGATATGCGTGAAAGAATGGGCAAAATCGTTGTGGCCTATACTAAAAAAGGCAAACCTGTAACAACTGAAGATCTCCAGGTTGCCGGCGCCATGACAGCATGGATGGTGGATGCGCTTAATCCATCTTTAATGCAGACCCTTGAAGGCCAGCCAGTTATTGTTCATGCAGGTCCTTTTGCTAACATCGCCATTGGTCAAAGTTCTGTTATTGCTGATAAAATTGGTCTGAAGCTTGGTGACTATCATGTGACTGAATCAGGTTTTGGTGCTGACATTGGATTTGAAAAATTCTGGAACCTTAAATGCCGTTATTCAGGGCTGAAACCAGACTGTGCAGTTGTTGTTGCGACGATCCGTGCACTTAAATGCCATGGTGGCGCTCCTGTTCCAGTACCAGGCAAACCCATGCCTGAAGAGTATGCTTCAGAAAATGTTGAATGGGTTGCAAAAGGTTGTGCAAACCTGATTCATCATATCAAAAATGTCAGAAAAGCAGGGATCTCTCCTGTTGTTTGTATTAATGCGTTCTACACTGACACAGATGCTGAGATTGCAAAAGTACGTGAGCTCAGTGAAGCTGAAGGTGCAAAAGTTGCCCTTTCCAGACACTGGGAACATGGTGGCGACGGTGCCTTAGAATTTGCAAATGTTGTTGTTGAAGCCTGTGAAGAACCTACAGAATTTAAGTTCCTCTATGAGCTGGATATTCCTGTTAAAGAGAGAATTGAAATGGTTGCCAAGGAAGTTTACGGTGCTGACGGTGTTGACTACTCTGCTGATGCTGAAGTTGCTCTTAAGAGAATTCAGGCTGACCCTGAGCTGGCAGGAATGGGATTGTGCATGGTAAAAACCCATCTATCCCTCTCTGACAACCCAGCACTCAAGGGTGTTCCAACAGGCTGGAGACTGACCATCAGAGAAGTCCTGACATACGGTGGTGCAGGCTTTATTGTTCCTGTTGCAGGAGCTATCAGTCTTATGCCTGGAACAGGTTCAAACCCGGCATTCAAGAGAGTTGATGTTGATGTTGAAACCGGTAAAGTTCAAGGTGTATTCTAAGATAATAGACACAAATGAGTAATGAGGGGTGAGTAGTGAGTGATGAGGAAAATCTGAATTTGCAGTTTTTTCCTTAAAGCTCACAACTCAAACCTCACACCAAAATTATATATAAACGGAGGTTTATTAAATGAGTGCAAAAATTATAAGCGGTACTGAAATAAGAAAAGATATCCTTGCCGAGATCAAGGTAGAAGTTGATCAGATGAAAGAGAAACACGGTAAGGTTCCAGGACTTGTAACAATCCTTGTTGGATCAAGCCCTGCTTCCATATCTTATGTTACCTTAAAGGTTAAAACTGCGATCAGTCTCGGGTTTCATGAAATCCAGGATGATCAGCCAGAAGATATTTCTGAAGCTGATCTTCTCGCATTGATTGATAAATATAATAATGATCCCGATATCCACGGTATCCTTGTGCAGCTTCCTCTGCCAAAACAGATTGATGACAAAAAAGTATTAACTGCCATTAATCCTGACAAGGATGTTGATGCATTCCATCCTGTGAATGTTGGCCGTCTCATGATCGGCGGTGATGAAGCAAGATTCCTGCCCTGTACTCCAGCAGGTATCCAGGAAATGATCGTAAGATCCGGCACTGAAACTTCAGGAGCTGAAGTTGTTGTTGTGGGAAGATCCAATATTGTTGGAAAACCCATTGCAATGATGATGGTACAAAAAGGAGATGGAGCTAACAGCACAGTAACAGTAGTTCATACAAGGACTAAAGATCTTGCAGCTCACTGCAAACGTGCTGATATCCTGATTGTTGCAGCTGGTGTTCCTGACCTTGTTAAACCTGAATGGATCAAACCCGGCTCAACAGTTATTGATGTTGGTGTAAACAGGGTAGGTATGAACGAAGAGACAGGTAAAGCAATTTTGAAAGGCGATGTTGATTTTGATGCTGCCAAGGAAATTGCCGGCGCTATTACACCTGTTCCAGGCGGTGTAGGCCCAATGACAATTGCCATGCTCATGAAAAACACCCTGAGATCAGCACAATTGAGTCTTTAAATAAATTAAGCTTTATAAATATTGTGTGAAAAACATTTCACACGATTACAAGCTGATATTAAAAAGCCTGGATCAAAAAAAATGATCCAGGCTTTTTGTTTTAAAAATGCTACAAAAGCTATCAGCCTCACAAGCAAAAGATACACTAAAAGCTTTTTCACCGGCAAAACATTCATTGATGATTCTATCTTGATCTGCAATTATCTCGGAAAACGTTTTAAAGGTGTCAGACCACATCACTAAAATTAAAATAATGGTTACATAAATAGAATCCTGAGCAATGAAAGCCCTTAAAATCCCATATGATCAATTATCTCCAGAAGCCTTATATGGCGTTATTGAAGAATTTGTGACCCGTGACGGGACTGACTATGGAGAATTTGAAATTCCTCTTGAAACAAAAATATCTAAAGTGCTTGGCCAGCTAAAATCCGGGAAAGCTGTTATTGTTTTTGACCAGGAATCTGAAACCTGTAATATTTTAAGAAGTAATGATCCAGCTTTGAGGGTACTATCCTGAATTTCATACCCTTGTATAACAAACATATCTTTTGAATCTTTGACAGTTTAATATGAAAAACTCCTATACATATTAACAATTGACTCATCGACTTCAAATGGATTGTCCTTTTTGGGCGGAATATTTAACTCCGGCAATTTAAAAGGAATATTTTTTATTTTTTCATTATAAGCTGTGATCATCAGGTATTCCAGATTCAGGACATCCTCAATATTATATGCCAACAAAGTTTCTAAAGCTTTTTTGTCCTGCCGACGTTGATAATGATTCCATATTAAAACAGCCATAAAACCATCAACACCATCCAAATCATCACCTCTGCCAATACCCAGTTGTTTTTCACATGATTTTAGCCCTCCAGAATAACCCAAGCTTTTCAAAATATATCTTAAATCCAGATGGCAATGAGGAATTTCAATATTGAAAAAGCTCTCAATGAACGGTACGTCAAAAGTTTTTCCATTATATGTGATTATTATTTTATACTGAAAAATATCATCCTTGAATTCATCCAGGTTAATCCCATTTACATAGTGCTTGATATTTTCACCATCATACAGAGCAATTGTTGTGATTTCATCTCTATAAGTGCTTAGACCAGTTGTCTCAATATCGATATATGCAGTGTCTTTTTGAAATCGCTTGAAGATGCGCCATTGTTCATTTGAAGGTAAGGAGTCGTAGTAATGATGAGGCTCTTTTACATTATCAACTGAATTTATATGGTTTAGTATTTTTTCCCTGTTTTTTGATCCAATGAATTTTGGAGGGTATTTAATAAAATCATCAATTGTTTCAACCCCTGATTCCCATATTTTCTTTTCAGTTTGAGCTCCAATTGAGGGAAGATGTAAAAAACAGTTATTCAGCATTTTTTGGGTTCCTTATTTTGATTTAATTGTTCAGGTCTTATCATGATTATGCATTTAGAGCATTACTATTTTTGCATAGAGATTTGTATTGAATTTAAAATTACAAAATAAATGGCGCTGCAGACCGAAACCCACAACGACATTTTATTAAAACCGGTTTTTTAAAAAACTACTGACATGGATGAGGTTTGTATCCTATCACTTTTTTATCTGAGCAAGCACTACAACCATTGCTGTATGTTTTTAAACTGCCGTCAATCAATTTGCCACAAACAGGAACATAGTCCATGGTACAAAGCTCCGGTCGAGGATCTTCACATAGGATATATGAATTATCGCTCGAAATGCTTTTAGAACTTGCGACACAGCCAATATTTGTATAGCTGACTGAAATTAATATAATTCCAACAATTATCCTGAAACTCATTTGCTTAATCATAAAAATAAATCCTTTTAATTTTCAACAAAAATATCATGACCAGAGCTGAATTGAAAAGCTTGTTATTAAAAACAAATGACCTGTCAGATTCCTTCTGATTCCGCAGAAAAGTATCCAAAGCTTCCAACAGCACTCCATTCACACTACTCTCATTTTTTATTTCTTTTGTCATCATTGTTCCTTATATAGAAACTTTTAATAAACTTTTTTATCTAAATTGCTCAAACAAATCTTCAGCAATCTCTTCAATTAAATCTCTTAACTCAAGCTCAGATAACCAATGTTCAGGAATAATATCAAATCCATATAAGGCACCCAAAATATTTCCTGTAATTGCACCTGTTGAATCACTATCACCAGAATGATTAACAGCTAATAGGACTCCTTTTTTTAAATTATCACTGGCAACTAAAGCACAATAAAGACTTATCGCTAATGCTTCTTCTGCTATCCATCCTGCACCAATACTTTCCATCACATCAGGTCCAGGTATATATTTATTAACCATGTCTAATGCATTACCAATCGCCCTTAAAGTCTCTTCATGATTTCTATTAGATTTTAAAATCAGAGTAGCATCATCTATTGCCTCAGTCAGAGAGTTAGCAGAAATTATCAAAGAAATCAGAGCAGCAAAAGTTCCGGCAGCCAAATATCCTGTATGATGTCCATGGGTAAGAGCAGCTAATTTACAACCGAAATGAAACGCTTTTTCAGCGTCATTATAAGCAAGTCCTACTGGGGCCATGCGCATAACACCGCCACAACCTTTGCTGTTATTGATCGGATCAGCAATAGTTCCCACTCTTCCAGATTTCAAAGAAGATAAACAACTATTCCCTGGTGCTCTTAATGAAAAAAGTTCCTTATGACCTGTCAATACCCCATCAACAATAGAACAGGTGCCGTGATTTTGAATAAGATTATCCTGCCGGTTTAATTCTTGAGTGTACAACCATCTTAAAAGTGCATGATATCCTGCATCAACAACACCTTTGTCTCCTTTATATTCCTGCCTTACTTTTGATAGAATTAATCCTTCTGCAGTGAATAGGGTCATTTGGGTGTCGTCAGTAATAGTTCCATTACGACCGTAAGCTTCTGAATAATCTGTGAGACCCTTTTCTCCATATTCTGACCTGATTTGATCGATTGACATAAATTCAATTGGAGCTCCCAATGCATCGCCGACAGCTCCCCCGATGATGCAGCCCTTGTAGTGTTTTAATGTTTTTCTGTTTGTCATTTTTATGAATCTATTTAATAAATTTTTTGGCAATTGGCCCATCTTTACGCCATGCCCAGCATGTATCTATTAGATATTCCCCTACATCAAATTCAGAGATATCTTTTCTTTCTTTATCCTTTCCCCTGAATATCCAATATCCTTGCAGTACGGCAGGAGCCATCGATATAAGCAATGTTGTTAAATGCACACACCCCTTTATCCCTCCAGCAATATTTTTAACTTTTGACGTAAATCCTGAAGCAATTACAAGACCTTTTATTTTATCAAGACTATTTTCCATTTCCCTGCAAATATCATCATGTGGTGCACTTGGAATTTTTACGTGAAGATCTACAATTTTTAATTCAACAATTTTAATGAGCAGTTGAATTTGCATATGATGAAAAACATTTGGCTCAAAAACTTTACCAGATTTTTCATAAATCGCTATAAGATTTTTTTCTTTAAATTCTCCTGTAATTAATATGTGTTCTTTATCAATGATATAACTTGAAATATCCAAATTTCGATTATGTATTTTTTCAAGATTATCTGTCTCTACATATTCCATTAGATCGCTTAATCTCCTTTATTATTAAAAAAAATATTTTGCTTAACCCCAAAAGCAACCATATTGATCCTGGTCAACAGTTTTTAAAACTTCCTCTAATGATTCTGATTCCCCAAAAGGTTCATAACTGTTCCATTTCATATCAGCTCGTTGCCAGTAGAGTTTCCATTTTTTTGTTGATTTAACATAGGTTGCTTTTGCTATTGAACCTTCAAGTTTAGTGTTTGGGTCATCCCATCTTGGGCGAATTTCAAATATTTCAAAGCTCTGACCTGAAATTCTGAAAGAAATATCAAGTTCGTCTCTTATGCTGGGGTCCGGTCTTCTTGCTTCTATAAATTTGCCGACTAATTTTTCGATTCTTTTTATTTCAAATTCACTTATTGCCATAGATTACCTACCTGTTAAAAAAAAATTAATTCCCTAAATTTTTAGTAACCTCAACAGCTCTTTTAATTATCATTTCAGCAGATTTAAGCCCTGCTTTATCTTCAAGGATTCCAAGTTTTATATCTTTTTCAAAAATACCATTGCCATGCCTGCTGGATACAACAGAAGCTCCTAAAGGGCTGATTGAATGATGACAGCCCACAGGAATCATATCAAAATTAAAAAATGCATACATATGGGAAAGATGGGTGGTTTCAAATCCTCCATGCCTTTTCCAGGCAACTGCTGCACTTATCCCTACTTTATTTTTCAATTTTCCGCCTGATATATTTCCAAAAATAAAAACTCGCATTCTGTCTAAGAGAGCAGCCATTCTGGCATTTGTACGCATATGATAAACTGGGCTTGCAAATAATAAAATATCAGCTTCCTGAGCCATTTCAAATATAAGCTGGGCATCATCATCTAGGATACAATATTTATGTTCTTTTTGTTTCCCTATACAGGAATTGCAGTGAATACATTCTTTAATATCCATACCTGACAATTTAACAGATTTAGTATCACATCCAAACCCCCTTGCTGTTTTCATCATGTGATCAAGGAGTGTTTCTGTATTTCCTTTTTTTACAGGGCTTGATGATATACCAAGAATTTGAGTCATATTTCCTCCAAGGTCTGAAATTATTATATATGCCTATTTTAATTTTTTTTGCCAAAATAAAGCAACACCTGCTTTTGGATCTAATTCATAGCTGGTAAACCCGAATTTTTTGTATGATGCTTTTGCAGCTTCATTATTGCTTAAAATTTCTAAAGTTATCTTACAACAG